>JAFWVC010000118.1 GCA_017518415.1 Clostridia bacterium | reverse complement strand
GTTGAAGACGTGTTCACCATCACCGGCCGCGGCACCGTCGCTACCGGCCGTGTGGAACGCGGTCAGCTGAAAATGTCCGAAGAAGTCGAGATCGTCGGCCTGAAAGACGAAAAGACCAAGACGGTCGTTACCGGTATCGAAATGTTCCGGAAACTGCTCGACTTTGCCGAGGCCGGCGACAACATCGGCGTTCTGCTCCGTGGCGTGCAGAGAAGCGATATCGAGCGCGGCCAGGTGCTGTGCAAACCCGGCTCCATCAACCCGCACACCAAGTTCCGCGGCCAGGTGTACGTCCTGTCCAAGGAAGAGGGCGGCCGTCATACCCCGTTCTACAACAGCTATCGTCCGCAGTTCTATTTCCGTACCACCGACGTGACGGGTGTCATCACCCTGCCGGAAGGCACCGAGATGTGCATGCCTGGCGATAACGTCGTCATGGACGTGGAACTGATCACGCCGATTGCCATCGAAGAAGGCCTGCGTTTCGCTATCCGTGAAGGCGGCCGTACCGTCGGTTCCGGCGTTGTTACCAAGATCAATTCCTGATCGTTTTTCCAAACAAAAGCCCCCGGTCTTAGGACCGGGGGTTTTTATTTGTTTGTTACCGTGTACTCACCAGCAGCGGGGGAATCTCCGCCAGGTCGTCCACGATATAGGTCGGCTCCGCCAACTGCCGGAACTGCTCTGCCGTGAAGGACGTCGTCATACCGATGCTGCGCATGCCGGCAGCGCGGGCCGCCAGGATGCCGTTGACGGCATCCTCGACCACCACGCACCGTTCCGGCGGAACGCACAGGTCCGCCGCAGCCCGCAAAAAGATGTCCGGAAAGGGCTTTTTGCGCTCCACGCTGTCGCCGGACAGCACCAGATCAAAGTCATCAAACGTCATGCCCAGTTGACGGACGTTGATCCGCACCTTGACCACGTCCGCACTGGAACAGACGGCGATGCGCCACCCGTCCGCCCGCAGGGCCTGGATAGTCTCCCGCACATGCGGGCAGGCGATGTGCTGCCCTGCCACGTTGCGGCCGTACACCTGATAGGCGCGTGTTTTCATCTCCGGCACGTAGGGTACGCCGTATTTTTCCGCCACACCGCCGACAAAGCGGGCCTCTCCCGCGCCGATAAAGGGGCGAAAATCCTGCTTGGAAGCATGCACGCCCCACTCCTCCAGCGCCTCGACGGCGCTTTTCATCATCCACTCTTCGCTGTTGACCAGTACTCCGTCCATATCGAACAGAACGGCTTTTTGTTCCATGATTCCTTTTTCCTTCTTACATTTGCACGATTTTCCCTTATCATAGCACATTTTCGGCGGCATAGCAAGCCAAATGCAAACAAACACTTGTCCCCTTTGATAAAATATGATACAATAAGGTATCTTTTCAAAGAAGGTGCACTGCATGGATAACGTCTCCCCTGCCCTCTACCGCTCCGAAACGCTCAAAAGCGCCCTTTCCGTGTTCGGCAAAAGCATTCTGTCGTGGATCATCGTGATGATGATCTCGATGTCACTGTCCGTCATTTTCACGGCCTGGGGCACCGAACCGAACGGTTACAATATATACGACAAAGACGGCCAGCTCGTCTCCCACGTTGATATGATCGATGCGTCGGAGGCGGAAGGCGGCGCCGCGGAAGATTCCATCACGCTGGAAGAGGGACAGACTTATTCCGAAACCCGCAGCGATCCCTCCCCCGCGTTGCAGTTTTTGCAAAACCTGCTGCAAGCGGTCATGGCGCTGATCCTGTTGTGCACGCTGCCGTTTAGCGACCTCTGGACCCGCGGCGATAAGGACCGCAACCTGGTGGATTTCGGCCACATGAAGGCGGACCCGCTGCGCGGGCTGCGCATCGGGCTGCTGGCGTCCGTCCCGGCCGGAGTATCGTATCTGCTGCTGGTACTGGCCCGGTGCGGCCTGCTGCCGGCCCATTACATGAGCGTATACCGCGTGATGCACATCCCTGTCATTTTCTGGATCCGCTGGTTTGTCCCCACCGCCTTCACGGCGGCCGATCTGTCCGTCGGTCAACTGTTGGCGCTGCTGCCCGGCCTGCTGCCGATTCCGCTGGTGTGCGCGCTGGCGTATTGGATCGGCTATAAACGGCTGCCGATCGTGGAAAAACTGATGTACCGCAAAAAGAAAAAATAACCCGCTCCCCCGCCGCATATATTGCTGCGGGAGGGATACCGATGCCGATCAAACAATCTGCCGCCTATACCGTCTGCTGCCTGCTGCTGGGCGCCGTCGTCCTTTTTACCGTGCTGGCCGGGCAGGTTTCCCGGCGCACGGCCCGCCACACCTGGCAACCGGCCGCCAACGGCCCGGCACTGCTGATCGATGCCGGCCACGGCGGAGCGGACGGGGGCGCCGTCGGTGTCAACGGGGCGGTGGAAAAAGACATCAATCTGGCTGTGGCGCTGCCGCTGGCGGATCTGCTGCGCGTATGCGGCTACCCGGTGGCGACCACCCGCACGCAGGACGTATCGGTACATACCGAAGGCTCGACGCTGCGCCGGCAAAAGGTCAGCGATCTGCAGCATCGCCTGGCGATGGCAAACGAAGCGCTGCTGACGGTATCGCTGCATCAAAACCAGTTCCCCGTGGCCAGATACAGCGGTGCACAGGTGTTCTACGCCCCGCATATTGCCGACAGCCGCCGCCTGGCCGAAACGATACAGGCACAGATCGTTTCGCTGCTGCAGCCGCAGAATACCCGCCGGTGCAAGCCGGGCGGAGAGGGCATTTATCTGTTGGCGCAGGCTGCCCGCCCCACCGTCATCGTGGAATGCGGCTTTTTATCCAACCCGGAAGAATGCGAAAAACTTTGCCGGCCGGCGTATCAAAAACAAATGGCCTTCGCCGTACTGACCGGCATTTTACAATACGACCCGTAAAGGATGATCGACATGGCACCGAAAAACAAAACCTCCTACGTCTGTTCCGCGTGCGGCGCCGTCGCCCCGCGTTGGAGCGGACAATGCGCCGCCTGCGGGGAGTGGAATACGATGGAGGAGATGCTGGCCGCGCCGGCCGCTGCTTCGGCCTGCGCCGTGCGCAGCCCGGTGCGCGCCGCGCCGATCGACGACATTTCCACCGCGGAGGCGCCCCGCATCCTGACCGGTATGCGGGAACTGGACCGGGTGCTGGGCGGCGGCATCGTCCGCGGCGGCCTGACGCTGATCAGCGGCGACCCGGGGATCGGCAAATCCACCCTGCTGCTGCAAATCTGCGCGCAGCTGGGCAAAAGCGCCCGGGTGCTGTACGTATCCGGCGAGGAATCCCGCCAGCAAATCAAGCTGCGGGCCGACCGGCTGGGCGTCGCCGGCGTGCAGCTGTCCGTATTGTGCGAGACCGATATGGACACCGTGCTGGCCTGCTTTGACGCCGAAAAGCCCGACGTGTGGATCATTGACTCCATCCAGACCATGCATCGGGATGATATTTCTTCCGCGCCCGGCAGCATCACGCAGGTGCGGGAGTGCACCACCTCCATTCTGCGGGCGGCCAAAGCCGCCAACGTCCCCACCTTTTTGGTGGGCCACGTCAATAAGGACGGCGCCATCGCCGGCCCGAAGGTCATGGAGCATATCGTCGACTGCGTGCTGTATTTTGAAGGCGACCGGCAAAGCAGTTACCGCCTGCTGCGTTGTGTCAAAAACCGCTACGGTTCCACCAACGAGATCGGCCTGTTCGAGATGAGCGAGACCGGCTTGCAGGAGGTGGAAAACCCTTCGCTGATGCTGCTGTCCGGCCGGCCGACCGGCGTGTCCGGCACCTGCGTGGCCTGCGTGATGGAGGGCACCCGTCCCCTGCTGGCAGAGGTGCAGGGCCTTGTGACGCCGACCGGCTTCGGCAACCCGCGGCGCATGGCCACCGGCTTTGACTACAACCGCCTCGCCCTGCTGCTGGCCGTACTGGAAAAGCGCTGCGGCTATCTGTTTTCCAACTTTGATACCTACGTCAACGTTGTGGGCGGGCTGTTCTTGCAGGAGCCGGCGGCCGACCTGCCGGTCGCGCTGGCGCTGATTTCCAGCCTGAAAGATATTCCCCTGCCGGAGGGCCTGATCGCTTTCGGCGAGATCGGCCTGGCCGGCGAGATACGCTCCGTTTCCAACGCCGCAGCCCGCGTGGCAGAGGCCGCCCGGCTCGGGTTCACGCACATTCTGCTGCCGGCCTCCAACCTGAAAAAGATTCCCTCCCCGCCGCCGGGCGTTACCCTCAGCGGCGTATCCTCCGTCAGGGACGCATACCAGAAGTTATAAAAAAAGAAGTCCCCGCACTGCTTGGTGCGGGGACTTCTTTTTTTCTTGATTTCAGCATCACGGCGGCCGCAATGCCGCGGTAATCAGGCGGTACAGCCGCGGCAGCAGAAGGGCTCACGGTCAGCTTGTACGCGCCGTTATTCCATTTCGCCCAGGCCCTCCATCACGCCCAGGATCACGATGCCGGCAATCACCGCCGCCACGCAGGCGTACTGCGAGGCCTTCAATTTTTCTTTCAGGAAGATACGGGAAAGGATCACCGAAACGATACAGTAACTGGCTACCATAGGCGCCGCCAAGACGGGGTTCTTGGCCATGGCGTACACGTAGAAGATCTGCCCGCCCTCTTCAAACAGTGCCGCGGCGCCCTTGTTCAGCATCTCTTTTTTGGCAAAGGGGTTGTAGGGCTTTTTTGTTTTGA
This sequence comes from Clostridia bacterium, assembly GCA_017518415.1. Lineage (GTDB taxonomy): Bacteria > Bacillota > Clostridia > Oscillospirales > Acutalibacteraceae > RGIG6098. The sequence goes on along the minus strand of JAFWVC010000118.1, from coordinate 14,124 downwards.
TAAGAAGGAAGATCCACGCGCCGATCCCCGCCAACAGGAAGGTCAGCCCGTAGAGGATGAGCACCTCGATTTCTCCCAGACCCAGGCCCGTTTCCTCGTTTAGGATGATGCCGTCCGCCGCGGTCCCCACGGTGTCAAAGATGCAGTAGAGGATGGGAAAGAGAAGCGCCAGCGCGCCGAATTGATACTTGCGGTTCCTCTTCTTTTCCTCGGCGGATCCGGCCAGGGCGTCGGCTTCCTTGCGCGCCAGTCGGTTTTCCGTCACGGCCAAAGCCACAAGGCCCACCGCGATGAGCCCGGTACCGACCAAGTTTCCCGCGGACAGATCGCCCAAGTCCTCGTTTACCGTGCCGGTGGCGGCAAAGAAGATCAGCATGGCGATCATGGAAAAGGCGCCGGAGGCGTTCTGCACGGGGGAAACGATGGAGACTTCCAAATACCTGAGGCCCGCGTAGCCGATCACCATGGAGATGATGTAGGACAGAGAGGCGGGGGTGTATTTCACGGCGTCCGCCGCCATGCCGGACAGAGAGGTAAACTCGGAAAACGGCAGGAGGATAAGGGCACCGGCCCCCATCACAAGACCCACCCACACCGCAATTTTCAAATGAGAATAACGGTCGTCGGCGTCCGTTCCCTTTTTATAAAAGAGATCGGCGCCGCCCCAGAACAAAAGGCACAACAAGGCAAACCAGAACCACATCATGATGTGTTTATTCTCCTTTTTGCAATAATCCCTGCATAATCGCCACGCCGGCCGAGGTACCAAGCCGGTCGGCCCCCGCCTGTATCAGGGCCAGCGCATCTTCATACGTGCGGATGCCGCCCGAGGCCTTGACCTTCACGCCGTCAGTCACGTGCCGGCGCATCAGCCGCACGTGCTCCACGGTGGCCTTGCCGACGGAAAAGCCCGTGCAGGTCTTGACAAAGGACGCGCCCGCCCGGCAGGCAAGCTCGGTAGCGGTGACGATCTGCTCATCCGTCAGCAGGCCCGTTTCCAGGATCACCTTGACGCAGCGGCCGGCCGCCGCCTCCACCACCGCCCGGATGTCATCGTACACGTAGGCGGTGTCACCCGCCAACAGCGCGCCGACGGAAAGGACCATGTCGACTTCCTGACAGCCGCGGCGCACCGCGTCGGCTGCCTCGAACGCTTTGGTCGCCGTCGTATGCGCGCCGGACGGGAAGCCGATCACGGTGCAAACGTTGACGTCGGTGCCTTGCAGGGCTTTCACCGCCGTATCCACCCATATCGGACTGACGCAGACGCTGGCAAAATGATAGGCGGCCGCCTCACCGCACAAAGTGCGAATGTCCTGCGCGGTGGCTGACGGTTTCAGATTGGTATGGTCAATGTATCTGTTCAGTTTCACTTTGTTTTTGTTCCTCCTCTTTCTTCAGCCGGAACTGATCAAGCCGCTCCGCAAAAGGCGGATACACGGCGAAGGACAGCAGCGCGATCGCCGCCGCCAGCACGCAGACCACGATGCGGTACCACTCCGCCTCGACGCCGAAGTTCATGTACAGCACTCTGCCCGTCGACGGCACATCCACTCCGTCGCGGAAATAGATGCAGCCGATCAGCAGCAGCGCCAGCGTCAGCAGCGAGTACACGCGCAGCAGGTTGTTGTCGAACCGGCGGCCGCGCGCGGCGCAGAAGCCGGTGCCGGCAATCACCGGCATCATAAAGGGCGCGAGCATCTGGCAGGCCTGGTATAGGTAATACTGCACCATCTGCCAGCCGGTCACCTCTTGAGCGATCAAATCCCGAGCGACGGAAATCGCCACAAACGCCCACAACAGCGGCACAGCCAGCAGCAGCAACCGGGCCAGCGCACGCAGCCAGGCGGAGCCGTAGCCGAAGCTCAGCACCAGCAGCAGCAGCGCATACCCGATTGAAGCGGCCGTCACCCAGGGCGCCATCAGCGTCATAAACAGAATGCCGCCCATAACGGAAAAGGCGGCCGGCATCCACATCAGCCAACCGGGGTCCACGGTGGGATCCACCTGGCGGGCCATCGACGATTTTTTCTTGATCTGGATCGGCATAGACCGAACCCTCCTTTACGGCTGCATAGACGATATTATTTTAGCAAACTTTGCCGGATATGGCAAGTCCCCCACGGGAAGAAAAAGCGATGTTTACAAAAAAGTTTTCCGGCCGTGTCGGGCCGGAAAACTTTTTTGTTATCCCTCTGTACGCCGCCTGTCTCCGCTGAGACCGAAACTGATTTGCAGTGCTTGATCCACCCGGCCCATCGACTGCTCGTCCAGCCGGCCCATGTGCTCCTTCAGCCTTTTTTTATCAATGGTACGGATCTGCTCCAACAGCACGATGGAATCCCGCGCCAGCCCGCTGCCCGTCGATTGCACCTGAATATGAGTGGGCAGTTTGGCTTTGTCTTTCTGGCTGGTGATAGCCGCCGCGATCACAGTAGGACTGAAACGGTTACCCACGTCGTTCTGCACGATCAGTACCGGACGGATTCCTCCCTGTTCCGACCCCACAACGGGGCTGAGATCGGCGTAATAGATGTCCCCTCTGCGAATCATGTTTCAACTCCACCTTTATTTGTGATTGCCTCTTTATTTTTCCCGCCGGAATACCCGTTCATACACAGCGGAAAAAATCCTTTCCGTATTTATTGTATGCCGTGCCGGGAGGATTTGTCCCGCCGCACCAGCAGACGCCCCGCCGTCAGCGCGCACACACAAAGCAGCAAAAAGCAGGACGTATAGCGCCCGATCGGCGGCATGGAAAAGGTGAAGGCAAAACCGTGCAGGGGCTGCATAAGAAAAAACAGACCGCCCACCCACAGGCATGCGCCGGAGAACCGGCTGACGGCAGGATACACACACGGCAGCAGCCATCCGGCCGCGGCGCCGACAACGGCGGCCGCCCACAACGGCAGTGGCCGCGGCACACAGTTGTTGAAAAGCGCCGTCCACAGCACGGCGGCTGCGGCTGCGCTGACGGTACGCCCGCATACCGGTATAAAAAAAGCCGTCAGCATGGCGCCGCCGCCGGCCAGCACGCAAAGTTCCGTAAGCCAAACGGCGCCGGGCAGCAGATCCCGGCAGGTCCGGAGGATCACCGTTTCCGCCGCCAGCAGCGCCATACAGCCCGCGCTGACCGGAGCCTCCCTCCGGCCGCCCAGCCAACCGGCCAACCCGCACAGCATGGCCAGAACCGCCAAAGGCACGTCCATCTTTTTCCTCCTCCTCTTTTCTTTTTCAGTATGGACCCATCTGACCGTCATATACAAGAACATTTTGTCGACGGCATGAAAAAAGACCTCACGGACTGTCATTCTTCGTCCGTAAGGTCTGTTCTCGTTTTCAATCCGGTTTTTTGCCGATACACAGAAGCCGGGCGGCAGCCGCCCACAATACCGTTACCGCCAGAGGCAGAACAAACGGTACCTGCCATACCAGCGCAATCAGCCAGGCAAATACCCCGGGCACCCCGCCGCACAACAGAGAAAACCATTGATCCCTTTGTCCGGCGCCGCCCTGCCCCGGTGCGCAGGCCACGGCATAGGCCAACAACGGCAACGGCACAAATGCCAGCAGCAGCCATTGCCAGGCAGGCAGCTGAGGCCCGGCCGGCCAAAAGCAACCGACCAGGGAAATCAGAAAAACGGATAAGAAGGCGGCGGTTGCAAAATACAAAGCGCGGCGTACCTGCTTATGCACACCCTTACCGACGTGCAGGGCAGTCACCAGAGCGTCAAAGCGGTCCTGCTTCAAAATCAGGTCGGCCGCATCCAAGGCCGGCGCACACCCGTTCTCCTCGGATACACAGCCGACGTCAGCCTGCCGCAGCAGCGCCAGATCCTCTATGCCGCTGCCCATGACGGCCACGACGGAACCGCTCTGCTGCAAAGCACGCAGCACCCTTTGCTGCCCGTCCGGACCGATGCGCGAACAGACGCGGATCTCCGGCGCGCGGCGCAGCAGTTCCTCTTCGCTCATCGCGCGCAGCTGCCCGGCGTCCAACACCTGCTCCGGTTTTTGTGCCAGACCTAACCGGTGTGCCATTTCCGCCGCCGTCTGCGGATGGTCGCCGGTGCACATCACCGGCGTCAGGCCGGCGTGCAGACAAGAGCCCAGCGTTTGAAGCACCTTTTCCTGCGGGGTATCCCGCAGGCCGAGCAGGCCGACCAGCGTCATCCCACTTTCATCAGCAGGCGACAGAACGGCCGGCAACTCTTCAAAGAACCGGTATGCAACCGCGATCACGCGCAGTCCTTCCTGCCGCAGCGCCTGCTCCTGCTGCCGTACGGCAGGTGTGACGCCGGCCGTACAGAGCGGCAGCACTGCCTCCGGTGTACCTTTGGTGATCAGTACATACCGCCCCTCAATCATGTGCAGGCTGCTCATGCGGCAGCGCTGTGAAGTAAAAGGGATCTGCTGCAGACGCGGATATTCGGTCAGCAGCAAATCGGGATACATATCCCGGCGCACCGCCTCCGCCAGAATGGCCGACTCGGTCGGGTCGGCGGTGATCTCCTGCCCGCCGTTACCGATCTCGACGCGGCCGGTACAGCACAAAACGGCCAGGCGCAGCAGCAGCCGGACGCTTTGCGACCCGGTATCCTCGGAGCCAAAGCGTTTTTCACCCACGACAAGCGCGGGCAGGCTCATTTTGCGGCTGGTCAGCAGCCCGGTCTTCTGCACCATCAGAGCCGTCACGTCCGCCAGCTTTTCGGTCGCCTGCTCGCTGCACAGGATCACCTGCCGGGCAGCCAGCCGCCGGGCGGCCGCCGCATGGGCACGGTGGTACAGCGTACTCCATTCAATTCCGCAGCAGCCGGCAGCAAAGCAGGCGGCTGTCACCAACGGATCCCACGCCTCGCCGCCGACGATCCAGCCACTGATGAACAGCAGCAGCGCGGCACAGGCGGAAGCCGGCGCCAGATATTTGGCCCAAAGCTGCCAGAGCCGGCGTGTCAGCGGCATCTCCTCCAGCGCGGCGGCACGGCGCAGGATGCGGATCTGCGTATTCTTCCCCGTTTCCGTCACAACGGCGCGGGCTCTGCCGGCGGTCACGGCGCAGCCGGCATACACCATGCCGGCACGGGCCGTCAACGGCGTGATAGGCGGCAAAACGGCTGCGGCGTTTTTGGCGACCGGCTTTTCCTCCCCGGTCAGCGGCGTTTCCAGACAGAACAGCCCCTCCGCTTCCAGCAGGCGGGCGTCGGCCGGTATCAGGTCTTCCGCCTGCAATTCTATCACGTCGCCCGGCACCAGCTGATCCGCCGGTATCGTCTGCCGGGTGCCTTCGCGCAGTACGCGCACCGGCAAAACAGCCCGGTCGCGCAAGCGGCGGCGCAGTTTGTACGTCTCACGGCGGCGGAGGATCCGGTGCAGCAGCCCGAACAGCAACAGCACCGCCGCGGCGATATACGGCCAGAGAACCACCGTACCGCCCCGGGCACGCTGATACAGCCGCACGGCCAGAACAATCAGCAGCGCCGCCGCCGCCATCCATTGTATTACGATATATTGCCGGCAAAACACGCCGTTGAACGCCGTTTCCTTCGGGGGCGGCGTCAGGTGATTGGCACCGTATTCCTTCTGCCGCTGCTCTGTCTGCGCCCGGGTCAGTCCCCCGTCGGCATTACTGCCCAGATGCAGCAGTACTTCGTTGGCGGATGAGTTATGCCATATCATAAAAAGATCCTTCTCTCTCAGCGCCGTTTTCTTATAGTATACGATACTTTTTGCTTTTTTCCAATAGGAATATCGCAGAAAAATCGTCTTTTCTTTGATATTTCCCGTCGGTTGACTTTTGCGGGGCGGTATGATATGCTGAAAGACAGTAAAGATGCTTGACACGGAGGAAAATCGGTATGTTTCAAAAGCTGGATATAGCGGTCATCGGCGGCGGAGCGGCCGGGCTTTGCGCCGCCGTGCTGGCCGCCCGCTGCGAAAAACCGTTGCGCATCGCCGTGTTTGAAAAAGCAGCCCGCACCGGCCGAAAACTGCTGGTGACCGGCAGCGGCACCTGCAATGTATCCAACACCGCCGCCGCTCCGGCACGCTATCACGGCAGCGGATCGGACGCCGCCGGCTTTGTGTCGCCTGCATTGAGCGCCTTTCCGTCGGAGCGGACGGTCGCCTTCTTTGAGTCGATTGGCGTACCGTGCGTCATCCGGCCGGACGGCAGGATTTATCCCCTGACCGCTTCCGCCAACACGGTGGTCGACAGTCTGCGCATGGAAATGCTCGGACGCGGCGTGCAGGAAAACGCCGGCGTACCGGTCACCGGCCTGCATCCGGAAGGGGAAGGCTTTATCCTTTACACCCCGCAAGGGGAGTTTTACGCGCGCCGGGTACTGGTATGCTGCGGCGGCATGGCCTCACCCGCGCAAGGCGGCTGCGGGGACGGGTACGCGCTGCTGGCCGCTTGCGGACATACCCGCACCCGCCTGTTCCCGTCCATCGTCCCCCTGCGCACCGACACCGCTTTGATCCGGGCCGTTAAGGGACTGCGGACCGATGCGACGGTGCGTCTGCTGCTGGACGGCAACGAACTGGCCCGTCAAACGCAGGAACTGCTGTTTACCGATTACGGCCTGTCCGGGCCGGCGGTGATGTATATCTCCCGCGCCGTCGGTGAGTGGGAGACGCGCAAAAAGGGCCGGATGACGGCGGAACTGGACCTGCTGCCGCAGATCGACCCGCAGGCGCTGCTGCCGATGCTGCGGGCCCGCCGGACGCTCAGCGGCCGTACGACGGACGAGTTTTTGACCGGCTTGTGCCACAAACGCATCGGCCAGACGGTTATGCGCGCCTGCGCCTTATTTTCCGCCGAAAGGCCGGCCTCCACCCTGGAGGAGGACGAGATCGGGCGGTTGGCCCGCGCGTTGAAGAACTGGTCCGTCGAGGTATTGGGCACCGTCGGCATGGGCGGCGCGCAGGTCACGGCGGGCGGCATGGCGCTGGAAGAGTTTGACCCCGTCACGCTGCAATCCCGCAAATGTCCGGGGCTGTATGCCGCCGGCGAGGTGCTGGACGTGGACGGCGACTGCGGCGGCTTCAACCTGCAATGGGCGTGGGCCTCCGCACATGCGGCGGTCACCGCGATGGAGGCGGGCTTATGATCCGCGTACGCGAATTGTCACTGCCTTTACAGTACAGCGAGCAAATGCTGCGGGAAGCTGTCGCACGGCGGTTGGGCATCCGGCCGGAAAAGATCACGCGCCTGCAACTATATAAAAAGGCCGTAGACGCCCGCCGGAAAAACGATATCCGGTTTCGCATCAGCGTCGACGTATCCATCGCAAATGAAGCGGAATGGCTGCCGACGCTGCACGACCCGACCGTCATCCGCGTCTCCGGCGACACCTACCGGCCTTTCCGCCCACCGGTGCCGCCGGCCCGGCGGCCGGTAGTGATCGGCACCGGACCGGCCGGTCTGTTTGCCGCCCTGGTGCTGGCCCGGGCCGGCGCCCGGCCGTTGGTGCTGGAACGCGGAAAAGCCGCGGACGAGCGTCTGGCGGACGTGACGGCTTTCCGGGCGACCGGCGCGCTTGATCCCTCCTCTCACGCGCTGTTCGGTGAAGGCGGGGCCGGCACCTTTTCCGACGGAAAACTGACCAGCGGCATCAGCGATCCCCGCTGCCGCTATGTATTGGAACAATTTGTGCAGGCAGGCGCACCGGAAGAGATTTTGTGGCAGGCCAAACCCCACATCGGTACAGACAAGTTGCTGCCGACCGTACAGGGGCTGCGGCGGGCCATTCTCGACGCCGGAGGCGAGGTGCGGTTTTCCCACACCGTTACCAAGTTGTTATGTGAAGGCGGACGCCTTTACGGGATAGAAGTACAGACACCTGACGGAAACAGGCAGATCGAGGCCGACGCACTGATTCTGGCGACCGGACACAGCGCACGGGATACGCTGCAAATGCTGTGCCGCGTCGGATTAAAGGCTGAACAAAAACCATTTGCCGTCGGCGTACGCATCGAACATCTCCGGCAGGAGATCGACCGGGCGCAGTACGGCCGTTTTGCCGGCCATCCCCTGCTCGGTGCGGCCGATTACAAGCTGCATTGCGTGCCCGAGGGGCTGCGCGGAGTATATACGTTTTGCATGTGCCCGGGCGGCGTGGTCATGGCCAGCGCCTCCGAGCCGGGCGGTGTAGCCGTCAATGGCATGAGCACCTATGCCCGGGACGCCGTCAACTCCAACAGCGCCCTGCTGGTCGGCATTGCCCCGCAGGACCTGCCCGGCAGCCATCCGCTGGCCGGCATCACCCTGCAAAGGCAAATGGAGCAGGCAGCCTTTGCCGCGGGCGGCGGCGGATACAAGGCGCCGGTGCAGTTAGTCGCCGATTTTTTGCAGGGCGTCGCATCCGGTGCGCCGGGCAAGGTGGAACCCTCTTACCGCCCGGGCTATCGCTGCACCGACCTGACGCAGATACTCCCCCCGTACGTAACCGCCTCACTGCGGGCGGCGCTGCCCATTTTCGGGCGGCAGCTGCGTGGGTTTGACAGTCCGGACGCCGTGCTGACCGGGGTCGAAACGCGCTCCTCCTCCCCGGTGCGTTTTCTGCGCGGACCGGACGGCCAAAGCAACATCAAAGGCGTTTATCCATGCGGCGAAGGGGCCGGTTACGCCGGCGGCATTCTGTCCGCCGCGGTGGACGGCGTACGCTGCGCCGAATGGCTGCTGCAAAACCAATGACAAAGGACAAAAAAGAACAAAGCCGTCCCGCGAGGGACGGCTTTGTGCGATAAAGTGACTGAATTATTTCAGCTCGACCTTGGCGCCGGCTTCTTCCAGTTTCTTCTTCATCTCTTCGGCGTCTGCCTTGGCAACCGCTTCTTTGACAGCCTTCGGGGCGCTGTCGACCAGGTCCTTGGCTTCCTTCAGGCCCAGACCGGTCAGCTCGCGCACGACCTTGATAACGGCAATCTTGTTGGTGCCGATTTCGGCGAGGACGACGTCAAAGTCGGTCTTTTCCTCTTCAGCGGCAGCAGCCGGAGCAGCGCCGCCGGCCATGACGACCGGAGCCGCGGCGGACACGCCGAATTCTTCTTCCAGAGCTTTAACCAGTTCATTGAGTTCCATGATCGTGAGGGCTTTGACTTCCTCGACCATCTGCATAACTTTCTCAGTCATGATACATACCTCCGTAAATAATGTTTGAGTTTTTGGCGCCTGTCATCAGGCGGATTGTTTTTCGGCGATGGCATCGAGCGCCCGTGCCAGACTGGCAAGCGGGTTGGTGATGCAGCCGAGGAAGCGGGCGACCAGGACCTCCTTCGCGGGGATCTTCGCCAACTCCTTCACTTCGTCGCCGGAGAGGAACTTACCGTCCACAAAGCCAGCTTTGATCGTGAGGGGCGAATCCTTCTTGTCCGCGTACTCGCACAGGATGCGGGCGGCGGCGACCTGATCACTGTCGCTCAGGGCGATGGCGGTCGAGCCGTTGAGCACGTCATCCAGCTCGGACATGCCTACCTTGTCAGCCGCGCGGTGCAGCAGCGTGTTTTTGACGACGGCGTAGTGCACGCCGGCCTGACGCAGCTTGCGACGCATCACGGTGTCGTCCGCAACGGTGATGCCGGAGTAACTGACGACGACGCCGGCAACGGCAGCGGACATTTTAGCGGACAGTTCTTCTACATACGCTTGTTTTTTTGCTACGATGGTTTCATTTGCCATAACGATTTTCACCTCCCGTATGAGAAATCAGCTGTCCTTTCAAACCGGAAAAGAAAAGTCCTCCCTGCTTTCACAGAGAGGACGCAACGGCACGATAAACCGCAAAGCGGTGCGAGCGATTGCATTCTGCCTCGGCAGGCGGGAAACCCCATTATACGGCCCGTACGGACCGAACCTGCTGTCTGTGGAAGAACAGCTTCTTCATTATATACGTATTTTTGAAAAAGTCAACCCTTTTTCAAAAATTACGCACCGAATTTGGTCGGGTTCAGGCGCACGCCGGGACCCATCGTCGAAGAAACGGCGCAGGAGCGGATGTACTGGCCTTTGGCCGCGGCCGGTTTGGCGCGCACGACCGCATCCATAAGCGTGGCAAAGTTCTCCGACAGTTTTTCCACGCCGAACGACGCTTTGCCGATCGGGCAGTGGATGATGTTGGTCTTATCCAGACGGTACTCGATCTTACCGGCTTTGGCTTCACTGACAGCGCGGGCCACATCCGGCGTAACGGTACCGGCCTTGGGGCTGGGCATCAGGCCGCGCGGGCCGAGCACTTTACCGAGGCGGCCTACCAGACCCATCATGTCCGGCGTCGCGATGACGACGTCGAACTCCATCCAGCCGCCCTGGATTTTGGCGACCAGATCGTCCGCACCGACGTAGTCGGCGCCGGCTTCGGTAGCGGCGGCCTGCTTGTCTTCTTTGCAGAAAGCGAGCACGCGCACCTGTTTGCCAGTACCGTGCGGCAGCACGACGGCGCCGCGCACCTGCTGGTCGGCATGACGGCTGTCAACGCCCAGTTTGATATGGACTTCCACCGTCTCGTCAAACTTGGCCTTAGCGGTCTTGATCACCAGATCAAGCGCGTCAGCCGTATCATACAAAGCGCTGCGGTCGATCAGCTTGGCGCTGTCGACATATTTTTTACCGTGTTTCATTGGTTATCCTCCCTGTGTATGCCGGCTGTAAAAGGCGGCATGAGTGGTAAAATCGGAAAGTTTGTGGTTCCTCCCACCCGTAGCACCGAAGATAGGTCAGTCGACTACTTCGACGCCCATGCTGCGTGCGGTACCGGCGACCATACTGGCCGCGGCATCCAGATCGGCAGCGTTCAAATCGGGCATTTTTGTCTCTGCAATTTTGCGCACCTGTTCCCGCGTGATCTTGGCAACCTTGTTCTTGTTCGGCGTGCCGGACGCCTTCTCGATACCGCAGGCCTTTTTGATCAGGACAGCGGCAGGCGGGGTCTTGGTGACGAAGGAGAAGGAACGGTCCGCATAGACGGTGATGACGACGGGGATCGTCAGCCCGATATCGTTCTTTGTCCGCTCATTGAACTCCTTGGTGAACGCCATGATGTTCACGCCATGCTGGCCGAGAGCCGGTCCAACAGGGGGTGCCGGCGTTGCTTTGCCGGCCGGAATCTGCAGTTTGATGTACCCGGTAATTTTTTGAGCCATTGTTTGCACCTCCAAAAATCGTGGTAAATGGCGGCGCGGCCTGCGGCCGCACCTCCCACAGTCGGAAAAGTGTCCGACGCACGGGGAAGGGCATGACTGCCCGAACCTTTTTGCTTACGCCAGGCGTTCCGCCTGGTTGATCTCGATGTCCGCGGGGGTATCCCGGCCGAACATCGAAATGATGACTTTGGCTTTGCCGCTTTCGGCGTCGATGCTTTCCACCACGCCGGTAAAGTTTTCCAGCGGACCGGCGATGATGCGCACGGTATCCCCTACCGCATAGTTGATCTCGACCGAACGTTTCTCGACGCCCAGCGCCGCGACCTCTTCTTCCGTCAGGGGTGTGGGTTTGCCGCTCGGCCCGACAAAGCCGGTGCAGCCGCGGGTGTTGCGCACGATGTACCAGGAATCGTCCGTCATAACCATTTTGACCAGCACATAACCGGGGAACAACTTGCGCTCCACCTCATGCTGTTTGTCATCCTTGATCTCGACGACGGTTTCCGTCGGTACGCGGATTTCATGGATCCAGTCCTGCAAGCTGCGGTTCTCAACGATCTTTTCCAGATTGGTGGCTACTTTGTTTTCGTAGCCGGAGTACGTGTGAACCACATACCATTTTGCCTGGTCTGCCATTGCGTACCCTCCTGCGTTAAATCTGCACCAACAGATCGACCAAAGCCGACAGACCGATGTCGAACGCACAGATCAGCACGCCGAGCACCACGCACATAGCCAGCGTGACCAGCGTGTTGCGTACGGTAGCCGGTATCGTCGGCCAAACGACCTTTTTGAATTCGCCTTTCAGATCGCGGAAATACTTGGCGATGCGTGCGCCGCGGCCAAGCTTCTTTTCTTCTGCCATGGTGAGTTCTCCCTTCCTTCTGCCCGCTTACTTGCTCTCTTTATGGAGCGTGTGCTTGCGGCAGAAACGGCAATACTTGTTCATCTCAAGTCTGTCGGGGTCGTTCTTTTTGTTCTTCATGGTGTTGTAGTTGCGCTGTTTGCACTCCGTGCAGGCAAGGGTAATTTTGACTCTCATAACGGCACCTCCCGAATGTAGGACATTTGATCAGCCTCCCTCAAAAAAAGGGCGCAAAAAAATAAGCCCCTTTTGAGGTAGGGTATAGTGTATCACACTCCCCCGGTTTCGTCAAGAGGTTTTGCCGAAAAAATAAAATATTTTTTCATTATATAAGAATCAAGGCCCGAAAAGCGGTGCTTTCCGCAAAAAAAAGATGGACTTTCCGCCGGAAAATTGCTATAATCGGGGAAAGACAAGGCAGGTGTGTGACAGATATGTATGAATTGGTACAAGCGGGCGCGCGCACGTATTATTTCCGTTGCCCCGTACAGGTAGGTGTATATCTGTGCGGCGACGGAACCGCTTGCCTGATCGACGGCGGCAGCGACAAGGATGCCGGCAAGCGGATCCTGCGGGCGATCGACGGGCAGGGTTGGCGGCTGCGCTGCATCTTCAACACGCACTCCCACGCGGACCATATCGGCGGCAACCGTTATTTGCAGGAGCAGACGGGCTGCCGCGTCTTTGCCCCCGGCCCGGAAGCCGCTTTTACGCAATATCCGATCCTCGAATCGACGCTGCTGTCCGGCGGATATCCGCCGGAGCCGCTGCGGCACAAGTTTTTGCTGGCACAGGCCAGCCGGGCGGAAGAATTGACCGATGACGTGCTGCCGGACGGGCTGCGCAGCCTTCCCCTGCCCGGCCATTGCATCGGACAGGTCGGCTTTATCACGCAGGACCGGGTCGCTTTTCTGGCGGACAGCCTGTGCAGCGAAGCGGTGCTGGACAAATATAAAATGACTTATATTTATGACATTGCCGCATATCTGGATACCTTGCAGAGCCTGCCCGGGCTGGAAGCGGACCTGTTCATACCGGCGCACGTACCGGCGCTGACCGATCTGGCGCCGCTGGTACAGCGCAACCGGCAGGTCATCACCGACAACGCGCGCTTTCTGTTGTCCGTCTGCCGGGAGCCGGCCGGGACGGAGCAGATCATCCGCACGGTGTTTGAGGCCTTCAAACTGCACCAATCGTTCGAACAGTACGCGCTGATCGGTTCCACGGTGCGCTCTTACCTGTCCTGGCTGGCGGACAACGGCCGGGTGCAGCCTCTGCTGAAAGACAACGTTCTGCTATGGCAGGCCGTACCTGCCTGACCGCACAAAGGAGAACGACATGAACTATCCGCTGAGCGAAAAATACCAGACGCCCGCACTGATGGCGAAGATCATGGGACCCAATCCCCTGAAACTGGAAGAAGAACTGCTCGCCGGGCACCGGATCCCCGCCAAGGCGACGGTCTGCGACCTCGGCAGCGGGCAGGGACTCACGAGCGTGTTCCTTGCCAAAGAATACGGCTGGCGGGTGTACGCCGCCGACCTTTGGAGCGACCCGGAAGAAAACCGCCGTTTTTTTGCGCAAATGGGACTAACCGATGCGCAGATCGTCCCCGTCAAGGCCGACGCGCAGGCTCTGCCGTTTGAAAAGGAGTTTTTCGACGCCGTGGTCTCCACCGACTCCTACAATTATTTCGGGCGGGACCCCGCTTTTCTGGACGACAAGCTGCTGCCGTTCGTTAAGAGCGGCGGGTATATCTATATCGCGGTCCCCGGCATGAAAAAGGACTGCCACGACCGGCTGCCGCCGGAACTGCTGCTGTCCTGGACGCCGGAGCAGCTCGATTATCTCCATGATGCGGACTATTGGCGCCGCATCGTCGGCCGGTGCCGGGGCGCCGGGATCCTGACCGTGGCGGAAATGGAATCCAACGAAGAAGTCTGGGCCGATTGGCTGCAGCAGGACAATGAGTACGCCGTCGGCGACCGTAAAGCCATGGAGGCGGGCGGCGGCCGGTACCTGAACTTCATCCGGATCGTTTTAAGGAAATACTTAATCTATAACCGTCTGTAATCTATAAAACCAATCGGGGGGGCGCCGACGGCGCCCGCCCTTTCTAT
>JAFWVC010000117.1 GCA_017518415.1 Clostridia bacterium | reverse complement strand
ATAAGAACGATTTCCTGATTTCGGATTACTGGAACGTACCGTTCCTGCTGTCCGACGGCACCACGTATGAGGATTACGTCTTTGACCGGCAGGAATGATTCAATGCCCGGATCTTGGGGGAATGTTTACTTGATAAAACGGCTGCTGCAGAATAAATATATGGACTTTGTGTGGGTCGTTCTGCTGTTTGTGATGCACACCGGCGCTTACTTCGTAACGGCGCACGTACTCACCGGGCATCACCCGATCCACGTGGCGCTGGACGACGTGATCCCCTACTGCAAGCCTTTCATCGTCCCCTACGTACTGTGGTACCTGTATATTCCGCTGCTGATGCTGTGGGCCTGGTGGAAGGACCGCGCTGTCCTCCGCCGGCAGATCCTGACCCTGCTGGTGGGTATGTTGCTGAGCTACATTGTGTTCTTCGCCTATCCCACCGTGATCGATTTCCGGCCGGAGGCCGTCGGATCGGACGTGTTTTCGTGGATCTGCCGCATCATCTACCGGTACGACACGCCGCCGGTCAACGCCCTGCCCAGCCTGCATTGCAGCGAAACGCTGATCCTCTACCTGTGTACCTTCACCGTTGACCCTTTCCGGAAGCAAAAATGGATCCACGCCGCCGCTCTGATCATGGCCGTACTGATCTGCCTGTCGACGATGTTCGTCAAGCAGCACTCGGCCCTGGACGTGGCGACCGGCCTGGCGGTGGCGGTCGTCGCCTATACGTTTGTACGCCTGCTGCTGCTCAAAAGAGAGGCCGCCCGCACATCACAGCCCGAAAAAACGTAACCGGCACCGGGCCGGGAGCATGGCTCCCGGTCCGGCGTTTTGTTTTCTCCCGCCGCTTTGCCTTGACACCGCGTTTTTCTTTTATTATAATAAGGAAGAAAGATCCTTCCAAAGGAGGAATACGATGTACTTGCAGGATCAGAACAAAATCTGGGTCGCCACCGGCGAGCAGCGGGTGTATATCGAACCCGCCATGGCCAACCGGCACGGGTTGATCGCCGGCGCCACCGGCACGGGTAAAACCGTGACGTTGAAGGTGGTGGCGGAATCTTTCAGCGATATGGGCGTTCCCGTTTTTATTGCGGATATCAAGGGCGACGTGTCCGGCATGTGCGTGCCCGGGGCGGAAAACAAACACATCCACCGCAGCATTGACACCATGGGCATCGAAAACTTTACCTATACCGGCTACCCGGTGCGCTTTTTCGACGTGTACGGAGAAAAAGGCCTCCCGGTGCGTACCACCATCTCCGACATGGGGCCGGAACTGCTGGCCCGCCTGCTGAATCTGAACGACACGCAGAGCGGCGTGCTGCGCATCATCTTCCGTATTGCGGATGACCGGGAACTGCTGCTGCTCGACCTGAAAGACCTGCGCAGCATGGTCCAGCACGTGGGCGACCACGCGAGCGAATACAAGCTGCGGTACGGCAATGTATCCACCACCTCCATCGGCGCGATCCAACGGGCGCTGCTGACGCTGGAGGACGAAGGCGGAGACCTGTTCTTCGGCGAACCGGCGCTGGATATCGCCGACTGGATCGACTGGGATGAAGACGGCCGCGGCATGATGAATATTCTGGAATGCCAGACGCTGTTCCAGCATCCGCTGCTGTATTCCACCTTCCTGCTGTGGATGCTGACCGAATTGTACGAGCTGCTGCCCGAAGCCGGGGACCTGGACAAGCCGAAGGCCGCCTTCTTCTTCGATGAGGCGCACCTGCTGTTCCACGATGCGCCGAAGGCGCTGCTGGAAAAGGTGGAACAGGTCGTGCGGCTGATCCGTTCCAAGGGCGTGAGCGTCTGGTTCATTTCGCAGAACCCGTCCGACCTGCCCGAAACGGTGCTCGGCCAGATCGGCAACCGCATCCAGCACGCGCTGCGGGCCTACACCCCCAACGAGCAGCGGGCCGTACGCTACGCAGCCAAATCCTTCCGGCAAAACCCCTCTTTCGACACCGAAAGGACCCTGCAGGAGCTCGGCGTCGGTGAAGCACTGGTCTCGGTACTGGACCCGAAGGGCATTCCCACCGTGGTGGAACGCGCCGGCATCCTGCCGCCCCGCAGTTCGATGAACGCCGTGGAGGACGACGTGCTGGCTCGCGTGACGAAAGGCAGTTCCCTTTACAGCAAATATCAAAAGGTGCTCGACCGGGAATCCGCTTACGAGCTGCTGACGCAACAGCAGGAAGAGGAGGAAAAGGAACGAGCCAAGGAAGAGAAGGAAAAAGCCAAACTGGCCGCCAAAAAGGAAAAAGAAAAAGCCAAAAAATCCACCTCCCGCAAAAAGTCCACGCTGCAAAAAACGGTGGATTCCACCGTTTCCTCCATCGGACGGGAGTTCGGCCGTCAGTTGGTGCGCGGCCTGTTTGGCACCCTGCTGCGCTGAACGGCGCGCAGCCCGGCCAAAGATAAAACGGCCGCCGGCGCGTATCATCCGGCGGTTTTGGGGCAAAATATCACAAAGAGACAAGCTGAGATGCCGATCTCAGCTTGTCTCTTTTTTTGTAAAGCTGTTTACCTTTTCATCTCTTTTGTGCCCGCCGGGCAATGCCGCGCGGCGATCCCGATGCAAAATGAGCCGGCGGCGCGTTCTCTTTTCCTCTCCGGGCGCATATCATGGATCAGAAAGGAGCGAAAAAAGATGCGTACCGATGAACGATCGTCCTTTGACCTGAAAACGTTTTTATTTTTTGTCGGCGGCACGCTGCTGGCCGGTTTTCTGGGCGGCCTGCTGGGCGGCACGTCCGGCTATGAAACGTTGCGGGCACCGGCGCTGGCTCCGCCCGCCTTTCTGTTCCCGATCGTCTGGACGATCCTGTATCTGTTAAGCGGGATAGCCGCGTACCTGGTCTACCAGAGCCGGGATCAGGACCGGGCGCCCGCGCTGCGGCGGTATCTGCTCACGCAGGCAGTCAGCGTCACGTGGCCCTTTTTCTTCTTTCGGCTGGGTTGGCGCGGGTTCGCCCTTTTGTGGCTGATTTTGCTGCTGGTGCTGCTGGCGGTAACCGTGATTGCCTTCCGCCCCATCCGGCCCGCCACGCTGTGGCTGCTGCTGCCGTATCTGCTCTGGTGCCTGTTCGCCGCCTACCTGAATATCGCTTATTATTGGCTCAACCGATAAAAAAATAACGGATGGCACTGCCATCCGTTATTTTTTTGCCTTTGCGGAAAATCAGCCGAGTTCCGCGAAGTATTTGATGGTGCGGACCATCTGGCTGGTGTAGGAGTTCTCGTTGTCGTACCAGGAAACGACCTGCACCTGGAAGGTGTCGTCATCGATCTTGGAGACCATGGT
>JAFWVC010000116.1 GCA_017518415.1 Clostridia bacterium | reverse complement strand
GACGAAAACTGCAAGGTGCTGCTGATCATCGGCCCGACGGTCGATTTTACCGACGCGCAGATCGAGCGGCTGACCCAGTGGGTCAACAACGGCGGGATGCTCGGCCATCACCTGTACGTCGCCTGCAACTATCTGGCTAAGGATATGCACAACCTGTACGAGTTTTTGGAGACGTACTACGGCATTGCCGTGTCGGACGACATCATTTATGAGACGGATTCCGGCAACCTCGTCGACGCGCGCTATCCCGCCTTTCCGCTGGTCAAGGTGTCGGAAAACGAGCTGACGCCCGACGCGACCGATACGCGGGTGCTACTGGGCTATACGCTGGCGCTTGACACCAAGCTGGCGCACGACCCCGACAACCTGCTGATCTTCAACACCGATATCCTCACCTTCAACACCGACAGCACCAAGCTGCGCCACATCGTCTATGATGAGGACGGCAAGGCTTTGCTGGAAGAAACGCCGGACGTGACCTACCCCATCGTGGCGGCCGCCCTGGCGTGCGAGTGGAACATCGTCAACAATGAGAACGTCAACACCTTTGTCTTCGTCAGCGGCGGGTATGAGTTTGCCGATGCGAGTCTGTATTCGTCGATGGCCAATATTATCGACAACAAGGTTCTCGTGCTCGACCCGATCAATACGATGTGCGGCAACGAGATCTCGGTGTCGGTACAGTCGCAGCAGATGAACAACGAGGCCCTGAACTTCACCGTTAAGACGGCCAACATCCTCGGGCTGGGCGTGCTGACCATCGGCCTGCCGGCGCTGCTGCTGATCGCGGGGATCGTCATCTTTATCCGGAGGAGACATTTATGAGCAAACGGCTGCGCAATCTGCTGCTGACGGTCGGCCTGCTGGTGGTTGCCGGCGGGGCGCTGGCGGCGGTGCTGCTGCTTTTGCCGGAGCCGACGCCGGTGGAATCCGGTTCGTCCGACACGTCTGCGGTGGACATCTCCGTCAAACTGATCGACAAAAGCAAGGACGCCGACGGCAACGTCATCGACGCCCCCATCCGGGAGATCGAGATCACTTCGCCGGCGGGGCATTTCGTGGTGGAAAACGACGAGCAGGACGGCCTGCGCGTCGCCGCGTACGCCGATTTTACCCCGAATACCACCAAACTTTCCTCGCTGGTAACGTACCTGAAATCCATCACCGCCACGCAGCAGGTCAAATCCGGCGCGAGCGAGACGGATCTGGCCGGGTACGGTTTCGGCGAGGAGACGGGGACCGCCGTGCGGGTGACCTACTATGACGGGACCGTTTACGCCTTCGAACTTGGCATCGAGAGTCCCGGTGAAAGCGGGCGCTACTTCCGCCCGGCCGGCGAGGACCGGGTGTATCTGGTATCCACCTACCTCGGTACGACGGTGGATACCGATCCGCTGGCCTATATCAGCCCGACGCTGATCACGGCGCCGTCCGTCAACAGCGACGATACCGCCGGTTCCGCCGTGCTGCGCAGCATGGAGCTGACCGGGAACGTGCGCACCCAGCCGGTCTATTTCCGGCAGGTCATCCCGGAAGACGGGGACGCGCTGCAGCACACCGGCTACGTGATCACTACGCCGCGCCTGTGCGGTATGAACGACTCTCTGGTGCAGGATATTGCCTCCAAGCTGTCGCTGACGGCGGCGGCGGTCGTGTACCCGCACCCGACGCAGGAGCAGATCCGGGAATGCGGGCTGAATGAGCCGCACTCGGTCGCGCAGTACGACCTGGCGGTATCCTCCACCCGCGCGGTGTCGGAGGACGACCCTGATCAAACGGAAACCTATTATTACAATATACAGCCCCACACCGTGCGTCTGGGCAAAACCGACGCCGGCGGGAATTATTACGCCCTTGTGGACGACCTGGACATGATCGTCACCCTCATGCCGTCCGCCGTCCCGTGGGCGGAGGAGACGTACGACACGCTGGTGGATCCGTTGCTGTTCATGCAGATGATCACCGATATCCAGACCATCTCGCTGACGATAAACGGCCGCACGTACGACTTCCAGCTCACGCACGATCCCGACCAGGACGACCGGGACCTGAAAATGACCGTCACCTGTGACGGCAAGACCTATTCCACGCCCGATATGCGCATCCTGTATCAGGTGCTGATGAACATCCGGCGCAGCGGTCCGGCGGCCGGTCCGGCGGCCGATGAACAGCCGACGCTGACGGTGGAACTCACGCCGGTGTCCGCCTCCGGCGGCCGGCACGTGCTGGCCAAACTGTACAAGATCAGCGGCTCGCTGTATCTGTGCCGGCAGGCCAACGGCGAGGAATATCAGGTGACCGCCCGTACCGTGACGCACGCCATGGAGCAGATAGAAAACTATCTGGCCGGCGAAAAGGTGATCCGTTAAACCGCAGGATCCGCCCCGAGGGGCGGATCCTTTGCATGGCCGGGCGGAGGCAGAAAAAGTCGGGGCGGCAGTTGACAAAAAGTGTCGTCCGGTATATAATAAACTGCATTATAATCGAGAGGAAGGTCTTTTGAATGAAAAAAATCCGTATAGGCATCATTGCTTTGGTCTGCCTGGCGATGCTGTTGACGCTGGCAGCTTGCGGGGAGAAAGAGCCGGATGCGAGT
>JAFWVC010000115.1 GCA_017518415.1 Clostridia bacterium | reverse complement strand
TCTTGCGGTACGCCTTTTCGACGGCGGCATCAAAGGCGGCGGCGTCTACTTCCACTTCCAGTTCCAAACGGTTGTTTTCTTTTTTGACTGCGTTTTTCAGGCTCATTTATAAACATCCTCTCAAATTGATACCATAAATAACAGTATAACACAACTTTTTAAGATTTTCCAGTAGCAAATGCGGTTACAGAGAAAAATATATCAAATCACTTTTTGAGGCGTGAAGAGCAGCCGGTCACAGGCGATCAACTGCATATTGATCCCTTCGTACACACCGCAGAAGGCTTTTGCCGCCGCAGGCCTGTGCAGATGGCCGTAAAAGCAGCGGCGCACCCCGTATTCATGCAGCAGGTCGATGATTTGCCGGCAAACGGCGTTGCCGTATACCGGCGGATAATGCAGAAAAGCGACCGGCGGCAGTCCGGTTTTCCGCCCTGCTTCCAGCGAGGCGCGCAAACGCCCTGCCTCCCGCTGTCGTACTTTGACGTCGGCCTCTCCCCCTGCTTCCAGCAGCCACCCGCGCGTACCGCAAAGAGCCAGCCCGTCCGCCGCCACGGCGTCATTGTGGATAAAGCCGATCGTGGTCAGGCCGTTTTGCTGCAAATACCGGTCCATTTTGCGGCGGGTGGTCCACCAATAATCGTGGTTTCCTTTGATGATCCACTTGCGGCCGGGCAGCCGCTGCAGGAAAGAAAAGTCCTCCGTCGTTTCCTCCAGCTTCATAGCCCAGGAAATGTCGCCCGCCAGCACCACGGTATCATCCGGCTGCACCAGCGCGCGCCAGTTCTTTTCCAGCCGCTGTACATAATCCTGCCAGCCGCGGAAAACATCCATCGGCTTGTCTGTGCCCAGCGACAGGTGAAGATCGGCTATGACAAAAACGGACATACTTTATTCCTTCCCGCTGATACCGAGCGATTGCAGCACAAACGGGCACATCTCCGCTTCATCCTTGACGGCGGTGAAACGCGGCTGCTTGGTACGCAGTGCCCGCAGCGGCGCCGGGATCGGTTGCCCGCTGACGGCGGCCAACTGATCGAGCTGCTCGAAATCGTCCCCCGCCGGTTCGACGCCGATGGCTTGCAGCACGCTGGCCGGGAACTTATAGGCGCTGGCCGTGGAGGCAACTACGCAGGGTGTCTGATCGCCGGTGTCGTTTTTGTATTGCTGATAGACGTTGAGCGCAACGGCCGTGTGTGTGTCGCACAGGTAGCGGTTCTTTTCGAACTGTTCGCGGATGGTCTGCGCCGTCTGTTCGTCGTTGCAGGTGCCGCCGTAGAACACTTCGGTCATCTTTTCCAGCACCGGCTGCGATACGGTGTATCGGCCGTTCGTACGCAGCTGCTCCATCCAGTCCCGCACCGTGGCGTCGTCACGGCCGCACAGTTCGAACAGCAGCCGTTCCACGTTGGAGGAGATTAAAATATCCATCGACGGCGAAGAAGTCAGGTAAAAGTCGCGGTTGCGGTCATAGCAGCCGGTACGGAAAAAGTCCGTCAGTACGCGGTTGCGGTTGGAGGCGCAGATAAAGCGGTTGACCGGCAGCCCCATACGATACGCATAATAGGCGGCCAAAATATTGCCGAAGTTACCCGTCGGCACGACGACGTTGATCTTGTCTCCCATGGTGATGCGGCCCTGCGCCAGCAGGTCGGCATAGGCGGAAAAGTAATAGACGATCTGCGGTACCAACCGCCCCCAGTTGATAGAGTTGGCGGAGGAAAACCGGCAATGATGTTTGGCCAACAGGGCCCGGACGTCGGCATCGGTAAAAATCTTCTTGACGGCGGTCTGCGCGGTGTCAAAATTGCCGCGTACCGCGCAAACAGTCACGTTGTCGCCTTCCTGCGTGATCATTTGCCGCTTTTGCATGTGGCTTACGCCGTTTTCCGGATAAAAAACCGCGATGCGCGTATGAGGCGCATCCCGGAAGCCTTCCAGTGCGGCTTTGCCGGTATCGCCGGAGGTAGCTACCAGCACGACGATTTCCTGTCCGTCGGCGGCGTGAGCGGCCGAAACGCGCATCAGGTGCGGCAGAATTTGCAGCGCCAGGTCTTTAAATGCGCTGGTCGGCCCGTGCCACAACTCCAGCATATGGGTTCCGTCCGCCAGGGTGCGGACCGGGGCCACCGTCTCTTCGGCAAAACGTCCCGGATAGGCCGCGCGGATGCAGCTGTCCAACTCTTCGTCGGAAAAATCCGTCAAAAACAGACGCAGAACGGTACGGGCCCGTTGTGCATAAGTTTGCCCGGCCAGCTGCTCTATCTCCCGGCGGGACAAGGCGGGCAGTTCGGCCGGTACATACAGGCCGCCGTCCGGCGAGATCCCGTTAAGGATCGCCTGCGTGGCTGTGACGCGCACGGCCGCGTTGCGGGTACTTTGATATTCCATGGTGTAACACCACCCCTTCGCAATCTTTTTCCTTATACATCTTACTATTTTATTTATACATTGTCAAACGCCTGTAAAAAAATCGTAGCAATTACCGAAAAATATTCGTTTCAACAGCTCCGGCTCGTATCCTTTGCGGCATAAATACCGATAAAACCCCTGTATCACCTCGGCGCCGTCATACCCCTGCCCGGCAGGAAACCCGTCGAAATCCGCTCCGAAGGCCACCCGTCTTTCCCCTGCGCGGCGCAGCAGGCGTTCCAGGTGGCGTTCCGCCTGCTCGTACCCGCTGCCGCCGAGATGGACCGGATACAGCGTCAGCCCGATCAATCCGCCGGTATCCGCCACGGCCTTGATCTGTTCGTCGGTCAGATTGCGCGGATGCTCGTGTACGCCCCGGCTGGCCGTGTGGGTAGCCAGTACCGGCCCCCCGGCAAGCCGCATGACGTCCCAAAACCCCTGTTTGTTCAGATGGGATACGTCCGGCAGGATTCCCAGCGTTTCCATGCGGTGCAGCGCCTGCTTTCCTGTTTCCGTCAACCCGTCTTCCCGGCCGGACAGAGAGCCGCAGCCCCATGCATTGGATCCGTTCCACGTAATGGTAATGTACTTTACACCAAGAAGAGCGCATGTTTCAAGCAAAAAAAGGTCTTCCCCGACCGCCCCGCCGTTTTCAATGGCGGTCATTACGGCGATGCCCGGCCCGACAACAGCCTGCCGCAATTGCTCCGCCGTGCGGACCAGGGAGTATTTTTCTCCGATAAGCCGTAGCAGCTTTTCCGTGTACGGCCAGCGCTCTGCCTGCGGCATATTATCCGGTACAAACACGGCAAAAAGCTGCGCATAACGGCCGTTGCGGCCGCCGCGCAGCAGGTCGATATGCAGCCGGTTGCTTTGCAGCGTCTGCCCGGTACGGAAGGCCTCGGTCAATGTGTCGCAATGCAGGTCAAAGTAATCCACAAGCAAAACACCTCCGTCAGATGTTCCCGTGCAAGTCGTCAAAATCAAAGGCGCTGATAATATGATTGATTTCCCGGCAATCCGGATACTTCCCGTCCTCCGGCAGCCAGACTTCAATCACGTCAAAGCGCGGCTGCATATCCGTACGGTATTTTTTAAGAAAATCCTTGGCTGCCAGCAAGATCTTTTTCTGTTTAACGGGGCTGACAGCCTCCCGCGGCAGATACAGGGCGTGATCGCTGCGCGTTTTGACTTCGACAAAAACGATATATTTCAGGTCGCTGGCGATCAGGTCGATCTCCCCGAAACGGGTGCGATAGTTGGCCGTTACGATTAAGTAGCCTTTGGCGCGCAGCAAACGAGCGGCCAGCAATTCGCCGACCGCCCCGTTTGTAACGATCTTCATGCGCCCCGCCCGCCTTTCAGATGTTCTTCAAAAAGCTGCGACGGTGTATCGGCAATGCGCCGTGTTCCCGTATCGCCGCGATATGAGCCGCCGTTCCGTACCCCTTGTGCTGTTCAAAGCCGTAGGCAGGGTATTGCCGGGCATATTCGTATAAAAGACGGTCCCTGCTGACCTTTGCCAGGATAGACGCCGCCGCAACGGAAGCAGACAGCGCATCCCCGCGTACGACGGCCTCGCCCCGGCCGACAAAACCGGCCGGCAGCCGGTTTCCGTCCGTCAAAATATATTGGGGCGCTACCTTCAGGGCCGCTACGGCCCGTTCCATGGCCAGCATGGATGCTTGCAGAATGTTGAACTGTTCAATCTCCTCCACGGAGGCACTGGCTATACCATATGTGAGCGCCTGCGCGGTAATGACGTCGAACAAAGCTTCTCTTTTTTTCTCGGACAGTTTTTTGGAGTCGTTCAATCCGTCCGGAACGTTGTCCGGTAAAAAGATCACGGCAGCCGCATACACCGGCCCTGCCAGAGGACCGCGGCCGGCTTCATCGACGCCGCAGAGCAGCGAGATCCCCCGCGCGCGATATGCCTGATCAAAGGCAACGTTATTCTGCATAAATGCCACCGAAAGCCGGCCAGAGCCGGAACACCGCTTTCCCCATAACCTTGCTGACCGGGATCGGGCCGAGCAGACGGCTGTCCTTCGATACGGTCCGATTGTCCCCCATGACAAAGATATACCCCTCTTCGATCGTGATGGGGTCCGTGGCGCCGAAAGCCGGCGTTTTAACCGAAATATATGGTTCTTCCAACAACTCCCCGTTGAGGTAGACCTTGCCGTCGGCCGTGATTTGCACGGTGTCGCCCGCAACTGCGATCACACGCTTGATCAGCGGCTCCTCCTTCGTTTCCAGCCGGCTGATGACCACGATATCCCCCCGCCGGGGCGTGTAAAACAAATGAGTCAGGATCAGGCGGTCGGCATTGCTCAGCGTAGGCGTCATCGATCCGCCGTCTACGCTGACCGTACGAAAAACAAAGGTAAACAGGATGGCTACACACACCAGTGAAAATACGGCCGCCTCTATAAAATCGAACACCGAAAAGAGCAGGCCGTTCTTTTGCTTAGAATCATCCATGATTTTATCCTTTCCGAACGCCGGGGCGTTCCAAAGAGATCTTGCCGATGACAGCGCCGCGGAACTCGTCGAGCAGGGTACGGGCGGCGCGTTCCAGGTCCCATTCTCCGCCGGAAAGCCGCATACCGCGCTTTTGCGCAATCTGCTGCAACGCCTGATACGGATCCTCCGGCAGCGGATCCAGCTTATAGCGGGCGGCCAACTGCTGCGGATAGGTTTGCGCCAACACGGAGTAGAGCCCGCAGGCCAGTTCCTCACAGTTGAGTACTTCATCCCGGATGGCGCCGGTAAAGGCCAGATGAGCGGCCACCGTTTTGTCGGTAAACTTGGGCCAAAGGACGCCGGGCGTATCCAGCAGCCGCAGCCCGCTGCTGACGGTGAACCACTGGTTGCCCCGGGTTACGCCCGGCCGGTCTTCCACCCTGGCTTTGCTGCCGTGGGCCATCCGGTTAATAAAGGAGGATTTACCTACGTTGGGAATGCCGACAACCATAATATACAGCGGACGGTTGACCATGCCTTTTTGCGCCATGGCTCTGCGCTTGTCCTGCAGAAGGTCTTCAACGGCCGGTACAAAAGCCTGTACGCCGGCGCCGGTCCTGCTGTCCACCGGAATGGCCGGAATATCGTTTTGCTTAAAATAGCGGATCCATTGTTGTGTGACGTCAGGATCGGCCATGGAACATTTGTTGAGGATGACCAGCCGCGGCTTGCTGCCGATGCGTTTGTCCAGGTCCGGGTTGGCGCTTGCGTACGGAATGCGGGCGTCCCGCAGCTCGGCGATCGCATCGACGGAAGGCAGCGTTTTTTCCATCAGCCGCCACATTTTCGTCATATGGCCCGGAAACCATTGAATGGTTTGCTGCAGCTCCAACCGGAACGCCCCCTTCCCTACTTTTTACGGACAAAAACAGTATAGCATATTATATTGAAAAAATAAACCCTGTAAAGAAAAAAAGAGACGAAACCGTTCGTCTCTTTTTGTGTGCGATGATCAGCGAATGACTTCTTTGACTTTGGCAGATTTGCCGACGCGCTGCCGCAGGTAGTACAGTTTGCTGCGGCGGACTTTACCGTGACGGATGACCGTGACGCTGTCCACGTTCGGCGAGTGGACCGGGAACACACGTTCCACGCCTACGCCGTAGGAAACGCGGCGTACGGTAAAGGTCGAAGCAACGCCGCTGCCTTTTTTGGCAATAACGGTGCCTTCGAAATACTGCAGGCGCTGGTGTTCACCCTCGCGGATCTTGACGCCTACGCGCACGGTGTCGCCGATCTCGACCTGAGGAATCTGCTCCTTCAGGCTGTCGGCAGTGATCAGTTTCAATGCGTCCATTGTTTTTCTCCCTTTCTTTTTCAGGTGTTCATGCGCGCTGAAAGCCGCAGAGGACCGCCCGCTTTCTCTATTTGTGATACCGTGTAAGAGAACCCCCGACAGGTCTCGGGAAACCTGCGGAAAGTCAGACACTTGGCTTAGTATATCATAGCCGATGCAAAAATGCAAGTGTTTTATAAAATTATTTTTTGTTATCTTTGCCGCTTTTTTTGTGAAAGTAATGGATGTATTCGGACAAAAAAGATGGTATACTGAAAAACGAAAGAGAAAAAAGGAGGAATGAGATATGTCTGCGTTTACATGTACCGGCTTGTATGTATGGGACGACGACGTCAGCCAACACCCTTTTTGGCGCGCCTGCGGCATTGACACCCTGCAATTCTGCGATTTGAGCTGGCATCGCCGGGCGCCGGACGTACGGGACGGGTATCTGCGGCAGAAAGCGGAAGACATTCGCACGGCCCACGCGGACGGATTCCGGGTGTACGTGATTCTGTTCGCCAACATTCAGCAATGGGAAGGCCCCGGTGAATTGTGCGACTCCCCCATCGGGTACAAATACCACCCGGGCGACGCCTTGCAGATGAAAAAGCGCCTGGACGGGATCCGGCACGTGGTGCGGTTGTTGCGGGAAGCGGACGGCTTTTCCTTCTTTGCAGGTGATCCGGGCGGCGTACCGGCGGAACTCGGCCCTGCCGTGGCCAAAGATTGGACCGATATGGCCGGGCAGGTGGCTGCTGTTGTGCGAGAAGAGGCGCCGCAGGCTGCTTTTCATATCAATCCGTGGGCCGTTACCATGTGGCAGTATCCTCTGCTGCCTTGCGAAGACGTGGCCTGGTGGCAAAGAGAGGGTGAGCTGACGCAGCAGATCCTGGCGCAGAAAGATCTGATCGGCCCTTCCTGCGGTGTGGAACTGCCCTGTCATAACTATTATCGTGCGATGGCGCTGCGCCTGTTTTCACAGGCCGGAACGTGTCCTCCGCTGATCCCGGACGCGTTTGTGATGAAGGATTTGCGCGCCCGCCGGGCGCAGCAAATCTGGGGCTGGCCTTATTTTCTGCTGGATGAGGCGGATGACGGAGACGTCGGTCCAGACGGATCGATCAATATCCTTCCGCAAGCGGAAACGAGATATATCTGCCGATTTGTCCGGCAAATGCAGGTCCTCGGTCTGGACGGCCTGATCGGCAACTGGAGTTACGTCGGGCATAAAGCAAAAGCCCTCAATACTTATGCCTTCGGCCGTTTTTGCCGGGACGAACAGGTCGATCCGGAGACGGTCATTGACGAGTTTGCCGCTTGTGTGGCCGCCGACGAGAAGGGCGGGCGGATCCTCGGGCAGATTTTGCGCCTGGTCGAAAACAACAGTAACTGGCAGCGCAAACTGCCGGTTGAGAAAAGATTGCCTGCTTTCGCCTGCCGGTATGCCGGCGGCAAAGAAGCTTTGCTTGATCTGGTATCGGTCCGGCCGCGTGCCGAAGCCTTCCCCTTCGCGCTGGCGGAGGAACCGCAGCTGTATTTGGCGCGTATCCGTGAACGGCTGCAGCAACTTTGCTGATTTTTTCTCCTTTTTCGATATATCCCGGCAGCAAACGCCCCTCTGTTGTCTGACAGAGGGGCGTTTGCTTGTAAATGTACAACACTTTACATACAAAGAGATGATTGGACCAAATCGGCAGAAATAGAAGAAGCAGGCGATTTTTCGTCTGCTTCCCTCGTTGTGTTGTTTGTTACAGTTGCATTATTTTGTCCATCAGTTCTTGGCCTTTGTATCCCTCGCTGATTAACCTCTTTACTGATTGATGATGCCATTTGGCCGATTGCTGTATTTGTTCTCTCTCCCTCTCCGGGTCCCCGGCCAAGTGAAATAACATCTTCAAATGTTGTTCTCGTGTAAAATCCAGGCCAAAAATAGTGTTTAGCAATTTGCAAAACTCTGAAGTCTTCTCCATACCTTCTTAACAACCACCTTAATGTTTCCATTTCATTTTTGTTAAGGTCAAAACGAACCACAGAATCAATGTACGGATTATTATAGTCCATACAACGATTGTAGGCTCTATGCCTGCGTTACAGTTGCTGAACAGTACTCTTCTTTTCCAAAACCGATTCTTGTGCGTAAAGTTTTTTAACTTTTCATCAAAAAACGTTCGGGAACGGCTGTCGGCCGGTCAAAACAAGGTGGTTCTCCCCTGCTTTACCGGGACAGGCGTACCTGATACATCAGGCAATCGCTCGTCAGGGTGAGGGTCGTCTGTGCGGCGGTGGTTTCCGGCGTCAGTTCTGCCAGCACATCGCCGTGATCGTCCAGCACCTGTGCTTTGGTATACACGCCGGCCAGAGTCAGCACGCCGGCGTCATACGGGAAGACAAGCAGCGTATCGGCCTGTGCGAGCAATGCGCCGTCCGGCGTACGGAGCAGACATTTGGCAAAAGGCGTCTTGCCGGCGGCATCAAAGCGCGCCAGTTCTTTGCCGTTGACCTGCAACGCGCCGGAAAATTCCGCCTGCCGCAGGCCGTCGTTCCAGACAAAGGAGGCGCTGCGGCACACGTCAAACGCGATTTCCGTCCCGTCTTTCTGCGCCGTGAAGGCAACGGTCCCCTTCGCCGAGCGGGCGGCCGTGGTCGTCTGGTTGCTGTAACCGCCGATGGCATTGGGGTCGCTCGCCTCTGCCGGGTGAACGATCACAGCCATCTGTCCTCCGTCCACGTCGCGCAGCAGTACGTTGGTATTGTCCGCGCAGGTAAACGGCAGGCGGACCAGCGCCGGGTCTTGCAGGAAAGCTTCGTCCCCACCGGTATAGACCGCCGTGCCCTTGGCTTTCAGGGCGTCCAACAGCCGCTGTTTATCCGGACGGATGGGCAGCTGGTTCGGGTAAAGCACCACGCGGGCCGACGCCGGCAGCGAGGCCAGTTCATCCTCCTGCCAGGTCAGGAAGTCCACGCCGTTTTGCAGCAGCAGGTTGACGGTCTTGCTGATCACGTCCATATAGCGGGGATAGCCGAACAGCGGAGTAAACGGCTTGGTCTCAAACGGCAGAACCAGGTATACCGCCTTGTCCCGCACGACGCGGCCCATCCCCTTGCCGAGATCCGCTGTGCGGCGCATGACGGCCGTTGTAGGCGACGGATAATTCATGCAGCCGTAAATGTTGCCGTATTCAAAAGAGGCCATCCACGGACAAATGCCCGTACTGCCGAGCGGCCAGGATTTGCCGTAGGTATACCGGCCCATAAACAGGAAGTCCTGCAGGTCCTTTTCTTCTATATGGGCCTGCATTTTCAGGTACGGCGGGGTGCCGGGCAGCTGATCGCACAGCCACAGCACGCCCCATTCGTAGTTGACGGCCGCATCCTCACCGGCACCGAGAAAATAGTGGTAGCGCATATCGAAGTCTTTTGCGCGCTCGACGTTGTCCGGCCAGGTGCCGCCGAACTCCTCCATAAATTGGGGCTTATGGAGGCAGGCGGAGGCAGAATTGAACAGATACGGCGGCAGCATGTCGATCGGATAGTATCCGTGGTTGGCGATCAGATCCGCCTGTTTGGAGCAGCGGTAGTTCTCCGAGCCGGTATCCCAGCAGCTCACGCCGAACACCACAGGCTGCCGGTTGCCGCACGCCCGGATCGCCTCGCGGATCTGCAGGGCCCATTGCTCGAACAGCCGGATGTTGTCATACGGTTTTTCCATCGTCTTATAATCGTCCAGCAGCCAGGGCTCATCCAGCTGGTCCGGCTTCGGGTCGACGATCGAAAACTCATTGGAAAAATCCCACAGAATGTTGCGCAGGTCGTTCCAGTGTTTGACCAGCGTGGTAACAAACAGTTTTTGCTCCGCTATTTGATGCATATAGAAGCCGATCAGCCGCTCATTCTCCATGCTGGCCACTTCAAAGCGCAGGTCGTGCCCGTCGGCATGGATCTCCATGTAATGGACCCACGAGGAGAAGAACATGAAGTTGACGGCGATGCCGTACAGCGCGAACACGCGGATCACCGTTTCCATCCCACGGATGGACTCCTCGTCCAGAATCGGGTCGCACCAGATGCGGCAGAGGCGGACTCCCGCCTCCTGCATGGCGCGCACGCCCCGTACCAGTTTGAGCACGTGGACCGGACGGAAACTCAGCTCATAAAAATCGGCCGACGGGTACAGTGTGGTGCCGAGAAAAAAGTCCGTCTGCCCGTCGATGTACAGCCGCCCGTCCTTGACCTCGATGACCGGGCCGCTCAGCGGGCCGGTATGGGCCAGGAAACCGGTATACATTACGTCGGCCGTTTTATATTCGGTCTCGCGTTTGACGCCGTATACCATGCGGTCGCGTTCCCGCAGCTCCATGCGCAGCTTAACGGCTCCGTTCGGCAGGCCGGCCGGGAGCGTCCAGCGGCACACGTCGGCCACGGTATCTCCCCCGGTGGCGATGCACTCTTTGGTGGCCACGTGGGCCAGCAGCTGCCCTTGCTCGTCGTATGCGTCCAGCTCCGCCGTGTAGGCGACCGGTTCAGCTGACCGGTTCATCACACGGAAACGGATCACCGCCTGCTCCTGCTCGCGGTACAATGCGTATTCCGGCTGTAAATACGAGATGAAAATCGGGCGCCGCGCATATGCGTCAGCCTGCTCGATCAAAGCGTCCCATTGCTCCGCCGGCAGCGCCGCGCAGGGATCCTCCACGGCAAAGATATACCAGAACGCCCCGGCAAAATGCCCACCGGTCAGCGACGGCGCCCAATGGCGCAGCAACAGCGCCGGCGTGCCTTTCAGGTTGTGCAATGCGCCGTACGTTTGCAGCAGCGGCACGATGTCCATGCGCGGTTCGTCGTCCACGCCGTGCATGGCATAAGTGCCGGTGGGCCGTACGTACAGGTTCCGTGTGGCTTGCAAAGTAAACGGGCAGGCCGTGCTCAGCCCCGTGCCTTCCTCTTCCAGTACGGCGCGGCAGCCGGCGTTGTCGGCCGGTGCGGAAAACACCCAGATATCCTTTAACTGGTCGATGTTCTCGGTGCCGAGAAAGAACAGACTCTCCCCTTTGTCCAGCAGTTCACGGATTTCCTTCCATTGTTCCGGCAAACGGGCCGTATCATAGATTTTCAAAGAGGGCTGTTTCAGCCGGAAAGCGGTTTTGGCGTCCGTCACTAAAATCATCGTTTTGTCTCCTATACTGTCAATATTTCATCAATTCCACACGGGCTTTCAAGTCTTTCAGATATTCTTTGGGAGAATAAGCCAGAGGGAATTGATTATTTGTATTTGGCTGCACCGTTTCGAGCAAGGCGAGCGCTTCGTCTGCTTCGAACAGGCTGCATTCGAAATTAGGCTTGCGGAACACCACCGGAAGTTTCTTCTGGTGGTTACTGTCGTTTTCGACGTATTTGAGCACCTCGGTCAGGGCGGCGCGGGTGTCCGGCGTGGCGATGGCCTGTGCAAATTCGCCGAGGATCTGCTCCGCCGTCACGGTGGCGTCGTGGCAGGCCCTGGCAAAGGCGTAGGTGTTGAGCATTTTGGCTTTGTATCCGCCCCAGCTCCAGCTGCCGATCGCACCGTTGACGCCGACCTGCCGCACGCGCTGCACGTAGTCGACGATATAGCGGGATTCAATTTGCGGCAGCGTCGTATTGTTGACGCCTTTATCGCCGTCGTCCGCCTCGTCAAGCAGGAAATACGGCCACGCCCACATCCGCCTGACGCCTTTGTTGAGCACGGCGGTGATATCATCCTTAGTCGGGAACATCTGCTCCGGGATCGTTTGAGTCTGGAAGTATTGCCGCAATACCAGCGGCCGGTAATAATCGTGACAGGCCAGCTCCAGCCCGAGCGATTCGCCCAGCAGGTCGTCCTCCTCCATGATGATCTTGGTCAGCTCGGTTTCCCGCAGCCAGAAGGCGGCCGTCATGGCGCTGCGGTTGGGTGTTTCGTACATTGTGACGGCCCACGGATTGATGTTGATCTCTGCCTGCGGCACCGTCTCATGGATCATATCCGCTGCCTGACGGCAGAAGTTGATGTAGTCATATACGTCGCCTTCGCCGAGCGTATTGGGAATGCCGCCCGGGTCGCCGGCAAAGATGGTAAAGCCGTCGGCTTCCTTCATGGCCTCTACCGACATTTTCAGATAATACAGCCGGTCCTCCATCGCGGCCTGATCGTCAGGATGAAACTTGGTGCCGATGCCGGTCGGCTCCTTCGGATACGGGCCTTTGTACTGTTCGATGTTGGAAAACAGGATGACGTATACCTTAAACCCGGCCTGCTTGGCGGAAGCGACCCCGTCCGCCATCTTGCGCAGATAGGAACGCAGGGAAAAATCGTTGGCGTTATAATACCAGCCGCGGTCGCACAATTGCAGGGTGTTAATTCCGAGCGCCTTCCAGAACTCGTATTGTGAAGGGTTGGCTTCCCATATATATAGCCCGACCGTGTCGAGGCCGCCGCTGTCCCCTTCGGTGATAAAACTCCAATCTAAGCTCAGGTCATGCGCCGGCTCCTGCGTCGACGCGGGATCGACGGAGCCGGAAGGGTCACCGTTGCCGCCGCAGGCGGTAACGGACAAAAGCAAGCCGACGGCGAGCAGATACAAGGCAATTTTTTTCATACGCAATCTCCTTTTTTTAAGCATAGCATAGGAATAAAAAACTAACAAGCGTTTTTCTCACAATTTTGTGGAGAAATTCGCAAAAAATGCCAACGGAAGCAATAAATACTTTAGAAGAATATCAATTTTTTTGCCGGGACGGCGGCGCGACGGAATCCCGCACGATCAGGGAGGAATCCATCTGTACCATGACCGGCAGCGCATCCGGGTTCCGGATGCGTTTGAGCAGAATGTTGACGGCTTCCTTCCCTATCATAAGCTGGGGAATATCCACGCTGGTCATAGCCGGCGTGATCCATTTGCACTTTTCGTTGTTGCTGAACCCGATCACCGACAGGTCCCGCGGCAGAGACAGGCCCATTTCCCGGGCAATCTCATATAAACGGAAAGCAATCTGATCGGTGGCGCACAGCACGGCCGTAGGACGGTCCGGCTTGCTCAGTACCTGGCGTATCTGCTTTTCGTTGGCCATGACCGCGCCGTGCTCTTCCATCGGTCCGGTAACGCAGTAGTCGGTCCGTACCTTTTCCGGGTAAGCGCGGCACGTTTCCAGCAAACCGCGGCACCGCTCGGCAAAATTCGGAGAGAAGGTCGTATCGCCCCAAAAAGCGATATTGCGGTGCCCGTTTTTCAGAAACAACTCGGCGGCTTCCGCTCCTCCGTTATAATTGTTGATAGTGATGCGGTCCACTTTCAGGTGATTGAACAGCGTGTCCAGCAGGACGACGGGGATACCGCTGCAGATGATCTCGGCCACGCTGGGATACGGTACCAGCCCCAATACGATCACGCCGCTGACGTCGGTGCGGTGCAGGATGTCGATCAGGTTATGCTGCTCCATCGTTTCGACGATGTTCAGGCAAAAATTGATGTTTTGTTCGTTCAGCGCGGCTTCGATCCCGCAGACCATCTGGCCGTAGAACTTGTCGTCCAGCACATTGATCCGCGGCACAACGACGCTGATATACCCCACGTCGTTGTTCCCTTTTTTACGGTGTGAGGTATACACCTGATCAAAGCCGTATCCCAATTCCAGCGCCGCGACGAAAATACGGTTTTTGGTCTCTTCATTGACCCCGTATTTGTTGTTCAGCGCCCGGGACACGACCGATTTGGAGCAGTTGACTTTTTGAGCGATTTCCTCCAAAGTAACCTTTTTTCGGTTGCTCATGGAAGCCCTCCTCCCCTGAATGATGTCGGCTCTTGTTATTCTACCAGACCGCTGCGTTCGATGCCGTTGATCAGCTTCTTTTGCAGGAAGGCAAAAAGGATCAGCAGCGGAATGATCGCCAGCAGGCAGGCGGTGTTGCGTTCCACCGCGTACAGGATCGGGTCCACCCGTTCCCCGCCGGTGCGGATCAGCTGGATGTTATTGATGATGGCCAGCGGCAGGTTGGTTACCTGCTGTGCGCCCAACAGCATGGATGAGAAAAAGTAATCCGTCCATTGCCATGAGAAGGAAAGGACAAATACCGTGATCAGCATGTTGCGCGCGTTGGGCAGGATGACGCGCAGATAGGTGCCGAATATGCCGCACCCGTCGATATAGGCGGCGTCTTCCAGTTCCTTCGGAAGGCCGCGGAAAAACTGCCGCATCAAAAAGATGTACAGGCCGTTTTTCATCCCCATCCCGGTGAGCGAAAGCAGCAGGAACGGCCAGTAGGTCCCGATTAGGTTCACTGTATGCTGCCCGACGCCGAAGTAATAAAAGTACAGGTACTGCGTGATGGAATACAGCTGCGGCGGGATGATCAGCGTTAAAATGACCATGAAGAACAACAGATTGCGCCCGCGGAACTTAAAGCGGGCCAACCCGTACCCGACCAACGTGCAGATCATCATCTGCAATACGGATACCGTCAGGGACAGGATCAGCGAGTTGAACGCCGCCGGGACAAACTCAATTTCCGTAAAGGTTTGCCGCAGCGTACTCAACGTCCAATGCAGCGGATACAGCTTGATCGTCGGGTCGACCAGGTCTTCTTTCGTCATAAAGGTCTGCATGATCTTGACAAAGAAAGGATACACAATTTCAAAACAAAGCCCGAACAGGATCACGCCGCGCACGAGACTCCAGCTGATTTTTTTGGTGCGGTTGGCCAGAGAGGCGCCGGAAAGGCGTCTGCGGGCCGTATTCGACCGTGTGAACATATAAAACGCCCTCCTCTCTTACTCTCTGTAAAATACCAGTTTTTTACCCAACAGGAATATGATCCCGACCACAACGGCCACAATCAGCAGATAGATCACGGCGCGGGCTGCCGCCTCCGAGTATTTATGCTGGTTGTTCACCATATTCAGCAGCGCCCGAATGACGGTGTTATTGGTGTTGGTAAAGCACTCGATCGCCGTATATACGGCGTTGAGCAGGATGATGGGGCTCATCATCGGCAGCGTGATCTTCCAGAACGTTTCCCAGCCGGAGCAGCCTTCGATGGAGGCGGCTTCGTATACGGCTGGTGAAATGGCCTGCAGACCGGCCAGGAACAGCAGGATCTGCACGCCGGAGCCGTTGACCATCACGCTCATACGGGTGATGACCGCCGTGATCACCGAAACCAGCCGGCTGTCCAGCACGTTGCTGCCTTGCAGCAGATCCGCCACCGTCGGCAGAGAAACGGCCGTCTGCGCGCCTACATCCACGATCGAGTCGACCGATCCGATGGAGTTGGCCAGGCTGCCGCTGTCCACCTGCGCGATGACGCCTGTCATGACCACGACCGGGATGAAGAACAGTACGCGGGCCAGTGAACGGCCGCGGAACTCCTGATTAAGCAGTACGGCGATAAAAAAACTGAAAAACAGGATGCAGATAAAGTCGATCAAACTGTTCAGGGCCGTGGTCCACGTCAGTTGCAGGAACCAGGCATCTTTGGTGAAAAACACCTTGTAATAGGTCAGCCCCGCAAAGTCCAACGTGTAACTTTGCCCGGCCACCGTCGGCTTAATCATGGTGGAAAAGCTCAGCCGGATCATTTCAATGATCATCGGCAAAAATACGAAGCATACGCCGATGATGAACGGAAGGACGAAGAAATAACCCGCATAACTTTTCTTTCGTTCGAGGCTGCGGATTTTTTTGGCCCTGGCTGCCATCTCAATGCGCCTCCCCTACTCGATAAGATTTTGCCGGGACTTCGATGCCGTCGACTGATACTTCCTGCGCTGTATAATTGACCAGAACCGCCTTGCCGCCTTCAAACACAGTGCGGTATACGCCGGGCTGCACCGTCTCGTGCCGTAGGATCTGCCGGCCGGCCACTCCCTGCATATCCTGCAGATACTGCCGCACCGCCGGGACCGTTTCGGTCAGCCAGACCATATAGTGCAGCGCGAACAGATCCGTCTGATTCGTTTGATACAGCTCGCTGTTGTCGGCGTACATCCATTTGAAATGCAGCCCGGCGCCGGTCTGCGCCGCATCCAGCAGCGCTGTCTGCCAATCGCCGGAAAGGTTCATTGCGTTCCCTGCATAGAACAGGCATCCGCTGACGACCATCTGATAAAACGGGACCGATTCCTTTTCCATCAGCAGTCCGCTGGAAGCCTCCGGAATATTCAGCAGCCCGGAGGCATATCCGAGCAGCGCGGCGTTACCGCCGTCCAGCAACAGCGTGTAGCGGCCGGCGACCTGCTCTTTGAGCATCGCCTGCAAGTGTTCCAGCGCCTGGCTGCGGTGTACCACGTCGGATTTGCGATAGTCGCCGTACAACTCCTGCCCGATGCTTGCCAGCGATAAAGCGGTGTTGTCGTACCGGCTGTAATCCCTTAAGAAGGAGGTCAGGCAGGCCTCCTGTTTGGTTGTGCGCAGCGGATAGCATACCTCGCCGGTCAATTCGCCGGTGGATTTGCGTACCACGGCGCGTGTTGCCACTTTTTTAGTCACGGTCCGCACGCCGTCGCTGCCGGCGGAAAAGCCGTCAAACAGGCCGGTGTGCCGCAGGTAGGACAATTCCGCATCCATATACAGCGGGATGCCGTTTTGTCCGGTGTACGCCAACAACTGCTGCAGGCCGCTGCGTCCGCCGAGGCAGGAAAGCGGCGCCGCATCGTCATACAAGCCGTTGTTCAGCCCGTTGTTGGCCCAGCCGGTATAACGCACCGAGATGTTCCCGATCCCGTTATCTATCAACTGCTGCAGAATCTCTTGCGCCTGCGCGAACGTCGTGAGTTCCTGATAAGTGGTATACGGTACGCCGAGCACCGTTTCGCGCTTGTCGACGGCGCCTACAAGGTCCAGATACAGCCCGTTTTGTACCGACTTCCCGGTCAGCAGCCCGCGGGCTGTGAAGTTGTCGCGGCAGGCGGCGGCCATTTCACTGTATCCGGAGCCGGCGCCCAAAAAGTGGAAGCGCACGGTATAGTGCTGCTGTACCCTTTCCTTGGTAAAGACGTATGCGCCGTCTACGTTCATCAGGTTATCATACTGCATGAAGTCTTTTGTCGTCGGAGAAAAAGCAGACCACACGGCATTGTAGGAGGAAATCTCCCCTGCCAGGTTGGCCTTGACGGTCCCGTCTGCCTCCCCGCTTTCCACAACGGCCAGCACGGAACCGTCCGCTGTGGAAATACCGTACACCGGCAGATAAATCTGCGCGTACCGCTGCGTCTGCAGCGTTTGCACGAGGGCGGCATCGGCGCCGTAGATCGGCTGCTGATACACCGAGCCGTACTGGGTGGTGCCGTTGAGCGTCAGCAAGGCGCCGCAGCCGTCCGGCAGCAGGATATACCCTTCGTCCGAAGAGGTACCGGCCGCAAAGTACGGCAGAAGGTCTATAGCGGAAAGGTAAAAACCGTTCTGCACCTGGATCTCGTCCGAAAGGATCTCAGCGGTGAAGGTACCGTTCTGGATTTTATATTCGACCGGAACCAGAAAGCAGCCGGAATCCGCCTGCTTGCCCCCATAACCGAACATTTCATGCTCCCGCGCCGTGTCCTCTGCCGTCCAGCCGATCAGTGCAAACTGCCGCCCGATTTCCTTCTTGATATCGGTCCCGAGGCTGCGGATAACATATACGTCGGGAAAAGAACGGATGTTCTTATAATCCTCTTCCAGCGTTGCAAGCGTTGCTTCGCTTGTGGAGGAGGTGATGTGCCGGTAGCGCATCGAAAGTGTGTCGGCGTCATCTTCGTTCAGCGCGGCCAATACCTGCTGGAAAATCTCTGCCCGTACGATGCGCGGGCAATGCTCCTGCACGGTCAGCATGCCCAACAGATAATCCACACGTACGCCGCCGTCCGTTTTGGTAATGTACAGCTGCCCTTTGCGAAAACAATCGGTGTAGCTGGTCAGTGTTTTCTTTTTGTTGCTTTCGTCGTAGCATTCCAGCACCAGCTGGGAACCGAGCTGATCCTTGGTGGACGAGGACGCCAGAGTATCATTACCCCAATCGATCGGGTTGGAATACCAGCACTTGCCGTCGGCCAGATTCTGTACGCAGAACTCGCCGGAGGTCATGTTCATATAGAAAGCGAGTTTGTCGTCGGAGGCAACTTTTTCCATATTTTCCATATGGCAGCCGGTCTGATTCAGCGCATCTGCGCTCAGATTCACGGGCTCTTTGTCAAAGGTGATGCCCGTCTCCTCTTGATCGGTGCCGCAGCCGGTCGGCAGCAGACAAAGGAGCAGACACAGCGTCGTCAGCAATAACCGGAATCTTTTCATGCGTCTCTCCCCTTTCAGCCGGAAATGTGGAAGGAAATCTCCTGCCAGGAACTGATGACGAAGGACATGATCCGCTGGATCAGGTTGTAGAACAAAATCCCGATAAACAGGATCACCACGATGCCGACCAGGATCAGTCCGCAGGTAAAAAGCGTTTTGAGCAGTGAATACTGGTGCGTGATCATGGTGCTGAAAAAGATCAGCAGTCCGACCCATACAAAGATCAGCGACAGGAAGAACTGATAGTAAGACGCTTCGCCGAGTGACATGACGTTGCTGATCAGCGTCAACGGGATCAGCAGCACCATCGGTGCGAGGGAATACGTCGTCGCTACATACACGTCCTTCATATTGCCTTCGCCGTCCATCAGGGTGGTCAGGCACCAGTTGGACAAAACCCACAGGAACACCGGCAGCAAAACGGTCAGTATCTCTGTAAAGACATTATACTTTGCAGCGTTGTAAGTGGAGAAAAGGTATCCGCTGTACTGCT
Source organism: Clostridia bacterium (assembly GCA_017518415.1). Lineage (GTDB taxonomy): Bacteria > Bacillota > Clostridia > Oscillospirales > Acutalibacteraceae > RGIG6098. Next base: position 8,991 of record JAFWVC010000115.1, on the reverse strand, counting down.
GCCGGAACAAATGGCTGAGTACGGCCAGCCCCAGTATGACGGTACCGGCGACGGGGTTGCCGCGTTTTTCATGTTTCAGTTCCCAAAAACCGGCGAAGGGATGAACCGGAAGATGAAGGGCGTACCGCAGGCCGCAGCGTACCGGGTGTGCCGCGGGATCCAACGCCTTTTGAGGCTCTTTTCTGCGGAACACGCCGAACATAAAGAGGAACAGCAAAACCAGCAGCAGCAAGATGCCGGCAAAGATCCAGCCGAAATACCGGCTGATCGCCTCGGAACGGGCCGCCTGATAGGCCTTGGAATAATAGGTCTTTTCATTTGCAAGCTTCAAGTAGCGCATCGCCGTCTGATAATCCTGCATCCGGTACGCGCATTTGCCGAGCCCGATATAAGCCAGCGTCAGGTTGCCGTTGCTCTTAGCCACCTCCCTCCACTGCTCGGCGGCTTGTTCGTATCGGCCGTCGGCAAACAGAAGGGCGGCGTTTTTGATGGCTTTGCCGTAATCGCTCATTTCGTAGCAGACGATCTGCGCCGCCTGCCGGTCGAGCACGATCAGCCGGTCGGCAAACAGTTCTACGGCCGACGCGGTCATCACGTTTCCCTCGCAGTTGGCGTTGCCGCCGAAGGCATACAGCAGGTTGCCGTCGTGATCGTACGCGAAGATCCGGCCACGGTACGAGTCGACGCAGTAATAGCACCCCGTTTCATCTACCACGATATCCTCAAAGGCGGAGGAACCTTCGGTATTGTCCTGCGCCGCCGTTACGCCGGCCGCCGTGGTGGAAAGCAGCTTCCAGTTGACGTCCCCGACGATCGGTACGTCTCCGTAGCGGCGCAGCACATCGGCGCCGGTGGCGTTGAAACGCTGCACGATTTTAACGGCCGTCTGCGAGTGGGATTGTACTGCCGCATACAGCGAAGCGGTATCCACCGATTTGATGGTGGTATATACGAAGCTTTCCTCATCCAGGCAGAGGTTGGAAAACTCGGTAGGCACAAATTTTTGCAGGCTTTTGGAGGCGCTGCGCGGCAGCAGCGTCTTCCAGATCATGGTGAACAGGTCATACGTGACGCGGGGTGTGCCGGAAAAACTGACAAACAGCCCCTGCTGATCCATCACCAGCAGGCCGCGATTGATACCGCGGGCAATGATATACATCCGTTCCGCATTGTCGACGCCGATTTTTTGCGGGAAGAAGTCGTACTCTTCTCCAAGTGCCGTAATGGCGGGCGCATCAAACACGCGCAGCAGCTCCCCCATCCGGGTCATTTTGACGATGCAGCGGTTGTCCGTGTCCGCTACGTACAACTCTCCGGCGGGCGAAAGCGTCAGCCCTTGCGGGTTCTTGAAAGCGCGGCGGTTTTCCCCTTCTCCGTAGCCGTCTATCTCATACAAAACGGTGAATGTGTTGTCCAGCACCAGCACGCGGCCGGTGCCGCCGTCCAGCAGATACAGCCGGCCGTCGTATACCTGCATATCTGACGGGGCGGTAATGGCCTTTTCCAGCTGCATGGAGGCGGAATTGACGTGACCGGCCGGCAGATAGGCCGCCGGCGAGGCCAGTTCTTCGTAATCGGCAGAGATCGTATACGTCTGATACGGCACATCGGCGGCCGCAGCCGCCGTGGAAAACAGGCACAGCATCGGCAGCAGAAAGAGAGTGACGCGCAGCATACGTTTCATCTTTCTCACTCCTTCATGCCGGAGGTGGACATGGCCTCCGTAATGTTGCTCTGCGTCAGAATGAAAACCACGATGGGGACGCTCATCATGATCAGCCCGATGGCGCCGCCGACGCCGGCGTATGCCAGCCCGCTTGCGGCGATCTGGCTGAGCGAGTAAGCCAGCGTTTTGTATTCGTCGCTGTAAATCAGCGCGTTGGATCCGGTTCCCCACAATGCCTGCACCGAAAAGATGATCAGCGTCAGCCAGGCAGGACGTACCATCGGCATCACGATGCTCCAAAAGACGCGAAAGTCCCGTGCGCCGTCGATATATGCTGCTTCCATCAACGAATCAGGTACCATCTGCTCCATGAACTGTTTCATAATATACAAGCCCATCGGCAGGCCGAAGGCCGGCAGGATCATGACCAGATAGTTATCCACCAGACCCAGCTTGGACATGACGATATACAGCGGCACCGCCGTGACCGTTCCGTTGAACAGCAGGGCCGCCACAATTACTTTGAAGATAAACTGCCGCCCGGGGAACTCCTTCTTCGCCAACGGGTACGCGCACATGGAAGCCAGCAGAATCAGCCCACAGGTGCCCACGACGGTAATAAAAACGGTGTTGAACAGCGAACGGCTGAAGGGCACCAAAGAGTTGCCCAGCAGATTGTTCAGGTCGGAGAAGTTTTGCATCGTCGGCGACTGCGGAAAGAAATGAGGCGGGAACACGAAAAACTCATCCAGCGGCTTGAATGCGTTACCGATCGCATAGATCAGCGGGAACGCGGTCAGGCTGCCGAACAGAAGCAAAAAGATGATCATGGCCACGTCGCCGCCGAACGAGCGGCCGATCCGTCTGTGATAGCGATGCTTCTTCGCTTTTTGTACCTTGTTGTTCATCAGCTGCCCACCTTTCTGAGCAGCTTCTGGATTACGGAGTTGGTCACAATCATCATGACAAACAAAACCGTTGCCACCGCGCAGGCGTACCCCATTTCAAAACGGGCGCCGCCGTAATCCTGAATATGCAGCACAATAGTATGCATGGCATAGTTGTTGCTCGGGTAACCGAACAGCTGCGTCATCAACTCCCCTATCCCGAAAGAAGAAGCGATGCTGATGACGGCGCCGAACAGCAGCTGCGGTTTGATCGCCGGCAGCGTAATATACCAAAGTTCCTGATATCGGTTGCGGATCCCGTCCATGGCGCCGGCCTCATACATCGATTTATCCACACCCTGCAAGCCGGCAATGAAGGACAGGAAGCCGGTACCCATGCTCATCCACAACGTGACGATGACGGCCACCGCCATCATATACCGTTCGTCCGACAGCCATTGTACCGCGCTGTCCACAAGGCCGAAATTGTACAGGAAAGAGTTGAGATAACCGTTTGTATCGTTGTTGAAGATAATGGTCCACACATAAGCGGCCCCGCCGGAAATGGCCGGCGCATAGAATAACAGCGTCAAAAACGCGCGCGGTTTGGGCGGCAGTTCATTGATCATCCACGCCAGCGCCAACGACAGGATATAGCCGACAGGGCCCGTAACAGCGGCCAGAATCAGGGTGTTTTTCAGGCCGATCAGGAACACGTCGTCGTTCAGGAACAGGTTTACATAATTGTCCAGACCGACAAAACCGGGGCTTTGGACCAGGTTGAAGTTGGTAAACCCCAGCACAATGGCCGCTAACACCGGGATTACGGTAAACAGCAGAAATACGATCAGATAGCCGGACATGAAGAAGTAGCAGCTGCGGTTGCGGACGATTTGCTGCCACAGTGTTCTTTTGTTATGCACCACACCGGACGCCATACGATTGCAGCCTCCTTCTTACTCCAAGTGGAACTCTTTGCGCTTTTTGGTGATCTCGCTGTTAATATTGTCTATATGGTCCAGAATAGCCTCTCTCGCCTGCTCACCGGAAATGACGACCGAGCGGAAAGCAAAGTTGATCTCCCGGTTGACCAGGTAACTGCCGGGTACCTCCGGCACGCCTTGGACAAATTGCCATTGGTTTTTCAACTCGCGCAGGTTGCTGCTCGTCCACGGCATTTGCTCCAGTGCCTGCCGGTTGGCCACCGCGTAACGGGCTGCCGTGCCCATCACGCTTTCCAGCTCGCGGCCGTAGGCCACCTGGGTATCGGTATCCGTCCACCATTTGAGGAAGGCCCACGCCGCTTCCGGCGCCCGGATACCCGCCATCATCACGCTGGCGATGCCGCCTCCCGCGACGGAGTGGTCCACCGTCCCGTCCGGCTGTACGGTCCCCGGTACCTGTGTAAAGGACCACAGTCCCGCTATCTCGGGGGCAAAAACGGAAAGCGTGTTGTACATGGAATAATCGCAGATGCCGATGGGAATCTCTCCCAGACGGAAGCGGGTGGCAAAGTCATAGGTGTATTCCAACCCGTAGTTGACGTAAAAATCGGTCCATTTTTCAAACGAACGCAGGCTGATCTCCTCGTCCAGCAGGATGGCGGTGCGTTCGTCATTGTAAATCTGTCCGCCGCCTTGCAGCAGCAGCGTCCAGTATACGGTCAGGTCCAGAATGCTGGGCGATGCGGTGGAAGATGCCGGTATGCCGAACATCATGTTGTTGTTGCTCAGTGTTTTGAGCATCTTCATCACATCGTCCCACGTTTCCGGAACGGTCAGGCCCAGCTCCTCCAGCACGTCCTGACGGTAGAACAGCATGGGAAAGGTCTGCGTTTCCGGCAGCCCATACGTTTTGCCGTCGTACATATACGGCACCAGCGCGCTGGGATAAAAGCGGGAGGCCACCTCGTCAAACCCGTCAAAACGGTCCAGCTGCTGTACGGCTCCGCGCAGCGCATAGTTGACCGGCTCCGTAGCGCCTACCGATAAAAACACGTCCGGTCCGTTGCCGGAGAGGAAGGCGGGCAGCAGCGCGCCTGCGGCCACCAGCTTGATATTGGTACGGATGCCGCATTGCGGCTCGAAGGAGTTGGATACCAGCCCCTTCAGAATGCTGGCCTGACTGCGGCCGGTAGCCATCCATACGTCGATGGCCTGCGTCCCCTCCGCTTCGCTGCCGAACGTATTATAATCATTATAAAAACTGGCCAGGAACAGGCGGAACTGCGTCCAGACAGATTGGAAGATATTCTCCCTTGCCCGCGGCAGTTCAGCGTTCTGCGGCAGAAGTGCGATATAGTCCAGCTCCAGCCCCTGCTTTTCCGCCGACAGGATCCAGGAGCCCAGCGCCACGATCTTATTTTTGAAATCGTTGAACTTGGCCGGAATGTTTTCCGGATATTTCAGCATGTTCTCAATGCGCAGGCACATGGCGTTGATGGTGCTCAGATAATTGCCGCTTTTTTTGGCCGTTTCTTTGATAGCCTGCGTAACGGCGGTCAGGCGCTCCAACTCCTGCCGCAGGATGACCATGCACCCGGGCAGTTGCAGATCAATGTCATAATCCGCGTTGGGGTCCGGGTCTGCGCCGATGATCCGCATGATCTGGCGGTACACATCGTTCAGCTGCCGGCACGATTCGTCGACCATGCGCAGAATATCCGCAAACCGGCCGAGTGACGCTTCCAGTTTGATCTCATAAGTGCGGCCCGCCTCAAAGTAAAACTCAAACTCTGTATTTCCATCCGACAGGCAGTCCGTCTGCCAGTCGGAAGAATAAGCGAAAGCAAGAAAGTTTGCCTCCCGGAAGGGCACTTCCCCGTCGATATACAAGCGGCGGGAAACGGTTTGCCCGTTGACAAGGTTGTTGCGGTACCGCAGCGCGATTTTATACAGGCCGCTTTCCGGTACCGTGACCTGCCAGGAGATCCATTCCCCGCAGGTCTGCCAGTTGGAGCCGCCGATGGTGTTGAGCAGAATCCTGTCGACGTCGAACGGTTGCGTCAGGGCCGACGTCCGGTCAAACACGGGGTACAGTGTCGGGTTGGATTTGCGCCAGCTGTTTTCGGCCTGGGTGAGGATCAACTCTCCGCCGGGCGCCGCCTGATACCCCTTGTCGCGGTAGCCTTGCAGGACCTGCTCGTAGTTCGGCAGCACCTCCGGCGGGCAAAATGTCAGCCGGGCGATCGCCATCGGCTCCCGCAGAGACGTCAGCCGGATGGTGTGCTCACCGGCGGTCAGATAAAAAGCAAACGGCTCGTTATAATATCCGGAGGAGTCACGCAGAAAATCATCGACCCACTCGTATGTTTCCTGTTGCTCGGGGCGGATTTCGTTGCCGCGGCTGTCAAACGCGAAACCGTTTTCATACGGTACGGCGTCCTTCCAAACGCGGGTGAACAGCACGTTGCCCGCCTGGGCAAACGGCAGCGCTCCGTCCAATGTGATTTTTCGCTCGATGGATGTCGTTTTGCCCTCCGTAGGGCAGTATTCCGCCCGGACCTGATACAACCCGGCGGCGGGAACGGTAAAGGTGTATTCGGCGTAACCGTCCTCCCCTGTGCGTACGGCGGTTTTGCCGTTGACCTCGGCCACGTCGGCACCCTGTGCGCCGGTCAGCATGGCGCTGTCAACCGTGATTGTCGAGGTACCGGCAGGCGCCTGTGCCCACTTGCCGAGGTAGGCCTCGTAGCTGTCCGCCCGGGAGGCATACTGCACGGAAGGCGCGACGTCCGCCGCCGTGGAAGGTTCCTGTGCCGCTGAGACCGGCACGGCGGCTGCCAGTATGAAGCCCGTCAGTAAAAGTGAGACGGTGCGGCAAAAGCCCTGCGCGCTGTTCATCATACCGATCCTTTCTGTTTCAGAAAAATAGGGAAACGGCTTCCCCGGGGGTTACCGTCTGGGGAAGCCGTTTGTGTCGACTCAGCTTTCCGGCGGTGCTTCATCCTCTACGCCGTAGAAATACGCATCAATATACCATTGCGCGGTGCCGGAGATGGTTTCCATGGCTGCCTTGGGCGTATAATCGGTGCCGCGCACGCATTCGTCGATAGCGGCGGATACCGTTTCCGGCATGCCGGGTACGCCCCAACCTTCGTTGGAAACTACGTGGTTTGCGCACAGCTCCAGCATTTCCAGTTTCTTGTCGCTGTTGGTCAGCTTGGTGGTTTTGAACATTTTGAAGAAAGCGTCGTGATCCTTCTGTACGTTCTCATACACCGGGTCCGCAATGGCGTTCAGAATGATAGCCGCCTTGTTGTAATCCGGGCTGTTCTTGTCTCCGCAGGGGTTGACTTTCATCATGACCCACGCGAGAGACCCGTTTTCGCTCAGCTGATACTCGCCGCCGGCGTCCGGGCCGATCGGGATCGGGACGAGACCCCACTCCATGCCTTCTTTCAGTTTGCTGTCCTCACTGTCGAAGCCGTAAACGTATTCGAGCGTCGAGATAAAGAAGCCCGCGTTGCCTTTGCAGAACTCGTTAAAGCCGGCATACAGGTCGCTGCCGGAAGAACCGACAAAGGTCTTATCGACGTAGATCAGCTGATGCAGATAGTTCAGCGCATTTTGCGTATCGCTGTCTAACATGGCAAACTTCCAAAGGCCGTCTTTATCTTTTTTGATCTCGCGGCCGCCGTTGGCAAAGATGAACGGCATTTCCACGCTCAGGGAGTTCCAGTCTACGCCGCTGAAACCCCACTGGGTAATGGCGCCGCCGGTCACGCCCTTGGTCAGGTTGCGGCAGATCTCGGCGAAGGTGTCGAAGGTCCAGTTGTTGCTCTTGACCAGGTCGTACGGATCCGGCTGGCCGTAGGTGTCCAGCAGCGTCTTGTTGTACACCAGGAAGTAGCCGTACGGCGCTTTCTGATAATCATAGCCCACGCCGTATACGTTGCCGTCATCACCGGTGTAGATGTCCGTTATGCTTTTTAAGAACTTGGGATTGTCGATGTCAAGGCCTTCCAGCTGGTTGAGCGGCATCAGGTCGTCCCTGATGTTCATATATCTCGAATAGTCCACCTGGAAGAAGTCGTAGTACTTACTGCCGGCCGCAATCGCCTGGCCGAGATCACTTGAAAAGGTGACGGCGTTGAGCGTTGTGTGATTGATGGTGCAGTTGTACTGCTTTTGGATGCGCTCATAGCTTTCCAGCCGGCGGTCGCCGTATTCGGTGGCGCCCGGTTCCGGATAGTTGGCCCAACTCCAGATCGTTGCCCAGGTGAACTCATATCCGCCCAGGTCCTGGATCAGCTCGACGTCATCGCCGGGCTGAGATGCCGGGGTGCTGGCTGGCTGGCTGGCGGGGGTCGAGGGGTTGTTCTGGCCGGAATTGGTTGCGGAACTGCCGCAGGCACACGCCGCGAACAGCATCACGGCTGCGAGCAGCGCAGCAGCGGTTCTTGCCCATACTTTCATGTCATATTCCTCCTTCGATGACCGGTTTTATTGTTTCTTTTTCTTCACAAAGAATACAGCGCAAATGATCACGGCGGCAGCCACCGCCACGCCGGCAATGATGCCGACGATCAGCCCCACCGGTGCGGAAGAGCCGTCCGCGGTGCCGGCGTTTGTGGCGGGCGTATCCTGCGTGGGATCCTGCCCGGACGGTTCTGTAGGAGTTTCCGCTTTGGTCGGGTCGGTCGGCGGATCCGTGGGTTGCGGTTCGGTAGGATCAGGCTCTACCTTATCGCTGGACAGATACAACTCCGAGATCTTCAGCGGGCCGAACGGTTCGCCCAGTCCGCTGGCCGGGTCGGTATACAGGAAAAGGATGATCAGCGAGTCATCTTTCACGCCGAGAGGGACTTTCAAATCCAGCATTTCTTTCAGATTAATGGAATGCTGGCCCTTCATGGCGCTGGCCTTGACCCAATGCTCGATCAGGTTGTCTTCAAACGGGGCAACGGTAAAAATATTTTTGGAGTTGACCATAAAATACAGCTTCATGTACGGGGATTCGGAGACACGCTCGTTGTTGGCCACACCGATGTTCAGCCAGGGCGTCTCTTTCAGCTGCGCATAGGTAAACCCCCATGCCACGTCGGAAGCGTTCATGGTGCCGTCCAGGGCGGTCATCGTAAAGCCGGTGCCGCCGGTCAGTTCCACCTTCAGGTTGGTGCCGACCCACCACATCACCTCGCCGTGGTCTTCTTCACTTAACTGCGGTTCAAAGGTGACCATCTCATCCGCCCGGCCGGCAAAGCAGAAAGATACCAGTAATGCCATGAGCAGGAAAAACAAGATGCTTTTCTTCATATTCATTTCCTCCCTTTGAAAGTGATTCTATTTGTAGTTTATCATAGATTTCACTATAATTCCACAGTTATCTTTGCAAAAAACCGAAACATTTTCACAATCTTTGCAAAAGGAGCGGAGTGCCTTTGCACCCCGCTCCTTCTTTCGGCAGGTATATCAGCCTTTCTTTTTGATCAGGACG
>JAFWVC010000114.1 GCA_017518415.1 Clostridia bacterium | reverse complement strand
GCCGGCTCGCCCGCACGCGCGTCGAGACAGTAGTTGTGGTCGTAGCCGCGGCACATCAGCAGCTGCTCGTCCTCCTCGCCGATGTCGCGTCCGATCGGTTTCGCCTTGCGGAAATCGAACACCGTGCCTTTCACCGAGCGCACCTCACCCGTGGGGATGCTGCGCTCGTCCGTGGGCAGATAGTGCGACGCGCGGATAAGCAGCTCCGTGTTCAGGATATCGCCGCCGTCAAAGCCGCCGAGATTGAAGTACGCGTGGTTGGTCAGGTTGATATAGCCGTCCGCCGTGCAGCGCGCCTTGTAGTCGAGGATCAGCTCGTTGTCGTCGGTGAGCGTGTACGTCACGGCCGTTTCCATTTCGCCCGGGAAGCCTTCGGCGCCGTCAGGACTGGTGTAAAGCATCTCGACAGCGGTCTCCGTCAGCACGCGCGCGCGCCAGACCGCGCGGGAGAACTCCCCGCCGCCGTGCAGACAGGTAACGCCCTTTTCGTTGCGCGTCACGTTATATTCTTTGCCGCCGACCGTGAATTTCCCGTCGGCGATGCGGTTGCAGTAGCGGCCGACCAGCACGCCCTGATAGTCGCAGCGGTGCAGGAAGCCGTCCATGTCGTCAAAGCCCGCGAGCACGTCGCGCGTTTTGCCGTGCGCATCCTTGACGTACAGCGCCTGCAGCGCGCCGCCGTAGGTCAGGATCACGGCGCGCATGCCGTTTTTGTTGCCGATCGTGTAGGAGTAAACGTCCGTTCCGTCGTCGGTCGTGCCGAACCATTTTTTCTCGATACTCATTTGTCCTGCTCCTTATGCCTCGTAAAACGCTTTGATCGCGCGGTAAGTCATATAAACGTCCAGCTTGGAGACGACCTCGAACGGCGCGTGCATCGACAGCACCGGCACGCCCAGATCGACGGTGTCGATGTTGTGGGTCGCGATGTATTTGGCCACCGTACCGCCGCCGCCGAAGTCCACCCGGCCCAGCTCGCCGATCTGCCACACCACGCCGTTCTGATCCATCAGGCGGCGCACCTTTCCCATCGTTTCGGCCGACGCGTCGGAGGTATCATATTTGCCGCGCGCGCCGGTATACTTGGTCAGCACCACGCCGTGGTTGAGGTAGGAAAAGTTGCGCTGCTCGGCCACCTCGGGGTAAATGGGGTCGAAAGCGGCGTTGACGTCCGCCGACAGGCACAGCGAGCGCGCCGCCACGTGCCGGCCGCAGCAGCCCTGCGCGGCTGCCAGATCCTCGATAAAATCGATCAGGAAGGAACTCTGCATACCGGTGTTGCCTTCCGAGCCGATCTCTTCCTTGTCGGCCAGCACGGTCAGCGCGGTCAGACGGGGCGTTTTCTGTGCCAGCACGGCGGTCAGCGCCGGGTAAGCGCACACCCGGTCGTCATGGCCGTAAGCGCCGATCATGCTGCGGTCCAGCCCGAGATCCCGGGCCGGAAAGGCCGGCACGATCTCCAGTTCGGCCGAACGGAAGTCCGCCTCGGTAATGCCGTATTTTTCATGCAGAATGTGCAGGATATTGAGTTTGACCTGTTCGCTCTCCTCGTCGGCGTTGAACGGGAACGACCCGATCAGCAGGTTCAGGTCCTCGCCCTTGACGATCTCACCGGCGGCGCGCTTCATCTGCTCCGCAGACAGGTGCGGCAGCAGGTCGGTCACGCAAAAGACCGGATCCTGCGGATCCTCGCCGATGCAGACCGGCACGCTCGTGCCGTCGGCCCGCACCACGACGCCGTGCAACGCCAGCGGAATGGCCGTCCATTGATATTTCTTGATGCCGCCGTAATAGTGGGTATCGAAATAGGCCAGTTCATGGTCCTCATACAGCGGGTTGGGCTTGAGGTCCAGCCGGGGCGAATCGATATGCGCAGCGGCGATGGATATGCCGTTTTCGACCCCCTCGGTGCCGACGACGCATAAAATCAATGCCTTGCCGCGGTTGTTGAGATACCGTTTATCTCCCGGTTTAAGGGATTCGTTGGGGTCAAAGGGCAAAAAGCCCGCCGCCTCCGCCTGCTTCACGGCAAACGTCACCGCTTCCCGCTCGGTCTTGACCTCGCAAAGAAAATCGCGGTACCCTTCCGCATACGTCATGGCGGCCTGCTTTTGTTCCCCGGTCATCGCCTTGGTAGCCGGATCCGGATCATAAAAGAGCTGCTCTTTCAACCGGGCCGCCTGGGTCTTTTCTTCTGCCATGGTGTTTTTCCTCCTTTATAAAAGCGCATATAGCGTTTGATACATCCTTTGTGCTTCGAAGACACGCTGCACGAAATCCCTCGTTTCCCGATACGGGATGTATTGCAGCGTTTTGCCGTCTGCCGAACAGTTCGGGTCGGCCAGCCACCGTTTGACGGCGGTGCCGCCGGCGTTGTAGGCCGCAAAAGCCGCCTCCCAGTTGCCGAACTGCCGGTATTGCCGCTGCAGCACCAGTGCTCCGCAGCAGATATTGGTCTCTGCGTCCCAGATGTCCGCCGCCGCAAAGGGCAGCTGCCCGGCCGCCCATTGATAGGTCTCTTCGGTCAGCTGCATCAGCCCACAGGCACCGGCGGCAGACCGGGCGGCCGGATCGAACTCACTCTCGGTCCGCATAACCGCGAACAGCAGCGACGGGCTGAGCCCGGCCAGCTGCGCGGCCTTTTCAACTTCCTGCTGATAGCGCAGCGGATAGACGCTTTGCAGATAGCGCCGGTAACCGTACCGCAGCAGCAAAGTCATGCCGCACAACAGCGCCAGCGACCCGACCAGCGCCGCGGCGCGGCGCAGGTGTTTATTCATCCTCTTCCTCCTGCTGCCACTTCCACAGCAGCGCATCGGTACGGGCAAAAAGGGTGTCGAGTGTGTCGTCATTGCGCAGCACGACGTCGGCGCGCTGCAGATAAAACTCATCGTCCGGCTGCGCCTGCATCCGCAGCGCGGCCGCTTCCTCCGCCAGATGATCCCGTTCACGGATCCGGCGGCGGCGCTCGGACGCATCAGCCAGCACGGCCACCGTCACGTCGCAGATGCGGTGCATCTGCGCTTCAAACAGCAGCGGCGCGTCAATCACGACAAAAGGCTCGGTCGCCTGCTCCAGTATGTTCTGCACCTGCTCGGTCACATACGGGTGCACGATGGCGTTGAGCGTCCGGCGGCCCTCCTCGGTCCGGAAGGCGCGCTCCGCCAATCCCGCGCGGTCCAGGCTGCCGTCCGGCCGCAGGATCTGCGGTGAAAACGCCTGCGCCAGTTCCTGCAGGCAGGGGCTGCCCGGCTCGGTCGCCTGATGCGCCAACCGGTCGGTATCGACGTGCCGGCAGCCCTGCTCGGCCAGCCGGCGGGCTACTTCTCCCTTACCGGCGCCGGTAGGCCCCGTCAACCCGATGACAAAAGGCAGCGTGCGCACCGCAAACCCGGCCGCCCGCAGCAGCCGGTTATAAACGGCCAGCCCGACGCCCGCCGTATGCGGGCAGGCTGCGTACACCGTACGCGCATCGATGCGGTCCAGCTCCCGCAGAGCGTCAAACAACTCCTGCGCCTGCGACAGATCGTTTCCGCGGCTGCCGTAACACACCGTCGGTACCCGCAGGCGCGGGGCGTCCTGCTCAAAGCACAGGGCCGTCACGCCGGGCCCGGCGTGACGATTGACAAAATCCACATAGGCGCGGGGCGTCCCCTTGATGATGACGACCGCCGCGCGCGGGGCGTAATGCTTGTATTTCATGCCGGGGGACAGTGCCTTTTCCCCCGGCGCCAGGTTTTCGGTCACGGCATGGCTGACCTCGACCGGCCCCGCCACCGTTTCCAGCATTTCGACGGTCACCGCCCCCGGCCGATACAGCCGGACCGGTTGCGTCGTGACGTCGATCACCGTGGATTCGACCCCGACGCTGCACGGACCGGCGTCCACCACGGCGGCGATACGCCCGCCCAGATCGTCCAGCACGTGCCCGGCCGTCGTGGGGCTCGGCCGCCCTGACGTATTGGCGGACGGCGCCGCCAACGGGCAGCCGGAACGCAGGATCAGTTTGCGGGCCACCGGATGGGACGGCATCCGGATCGCCACGGTGGGCAACCCGGCGCTGACCGAGGCCGGCAACGTATCCGCCCGGCGGAAAATCATGGTCAGCGGGCCCGGCCAGAAAGCCTTGGCCAGCTTACGCGCCAGCGGCGGTATCTCCTGCACCAGCGGCGCTAACTGCTCCATCGACGCGATGTGAACGATCAGCGGGTTGTCCTGCGGACGGCCCTTGGCTTCGAAAATGGAAGCTACCGCCGCCGGGTCGCGTGCGTCGGCCGCCAGACCGTACACCGTCTCGGTGGGAATGCCGACCGCCCGGCCCTGCTGCAATAACTGCGCCGCCGTGCGTATATCGTCTTCTGTTGTGTGCAAGTGCAGCGTATTCACGTTCCGCTTTCCTCCTGCTCGGCCTGCCGCAGCTGCTGCGCGCGGTCCGCCGTCATCAATGCGTCTGTCAGCTCCTGCAGATCCCCATGCAGTACGGCGTCCAGCCGATACAGCGTCAGCCCGATGCGATGATCGGTGACCCGCCCCTGCGGGAAATGATAGGTGCGGATGCGTTCGCTGCGGTCCCCCGAGCCGACCATGGCCCGGCGCTCGGACGCCTGCTGCGAAACCTGCTTTTCCCGCTCCGCCTGATACAACCGGGCGCACAGCACCCGGAGCGCTTTTTCTTTATTTTTGTACTGGCTGCGCTCATCCTGACATTCCACGACCAGCCCGGTGGGCAGGTGCGTGATGCGGATGGCGGACTCGGTCTTGTTGACGTGCTGCCCGCCGGCCCCGCTCGACCGGTAGGTATCGATCTGCAAATCCTCCGGCCGCAGCTGCACCTCTACCTCCTGCGCCTGGGGCAGCACCGCCACCGTGGCGGCTGACGTATGGATCCGCCCGCCGGCTTCGGTCACCGGCACCCGCTGTACCCGGTGCACGCCGCTTTCGTACTTCATGCGGCTGTATACGCTCTCCCCCGTGAGGGAAAAACTGATCTCCTTCCAGCCGCCCAGCTCGGTCCCGGTGCCGCCGAGCACCTCGATCTTCCAGCCGCAGCGGGCGGCGTAGCCGGTATACATCCGGAACAGGTCGGCCGCGAACAGCGCCGATTCCTCCCCGCCGGTACCGGCCCGGATCTCCACCACCACGCCGCGCTCGTCGTTCGGGTCGTGCGGCAGCAGCAGCGCCCGCAGCCGGGCGGCGCTTTGTTCGGCCTGCGCCCGCGCCTGACCGAGCTGCTCGAGCGCGATTTCGCGCAGGGTACGGTCTTCCTCGCCGGCGTCCAGGCATTCCTTCGCCTGTTGCTGCGCCTGCACGGCGGCTTTGTATTGTTTATATTCCAGCACGGCCGGCTCTATGCGGCTGCTCTCCTGCATCAGCTGCCGGTACAGCGCCGCGTCGGCCGCCACCTCCGGCTCGAACAACCGGCGGCGGATCTCTTCATATCGTTTTTCTACCGCAGCCATTTTTTCAAACATGCGGCGTTTCCTCCCGGTGCACAGCGCGGATGTGTTTCTCGATCTTGGCGCGGGGCGCCATCGTCTCATGCCCGCAGCCGAGGCAGCGCAGCTTGAAATCCGCCCCGATGCGCAGCACCAGCATCTGGCGGCTGCCGCACGGATGCGGCTTTTTCATATCCAGCACGTCGCCCAAACGGATATCCATGCCGGGCGCCTCCTTTTTTTACTTTTTGCCCTGCAGGGCGGCAAACCCTTTTTCAAACAGCGTGCGGGCGTCGGTAAACCGGGTGCCGGCCTGCGGCGTTCCCAGTACCACCGCCAGCAGCGTATGTCCGTCCTGCCGGGCGGCGGCCGCCAGGCAATAACCCGCCTGATCGGTAAAACCGGTTTTGCCGGCGATCGCAGAAGCGTAATAATATTCGCTGTCCTTGCGCAGCAGCAGGTTGGTGTTTTGGAACGTCACCCCGTACCCGGAGGTGGTGTAGGCGCCCCAGCGGGCGGCCCCCATCACGCGGGACAGGTCCTTGTCCTGCATACAGTAGCGCAGGATGCACAGCAGATCCTCCGCCGTCGTCAGATGGGTGGGATCCGGCATTCCGTCCGGCGTGACAAAATGAGTCGACACCGCGCCGACGCGCTTGACGAAGGCGTTGACTTGCTCCATGAAACAATCGATGGCAGCCTGTTCGTCGGCGTTTGCCCCGAGCACCTGCCGGCCGACGCCCGCCGCGATGCAGTAAGCCGCGTCAGACCCGCTGGGCAGCAGCAATGCCGCCGCCAGGTCGATCAAATGATACTCCTGCCCCTTTTTGAGGTATGCGCGGGACGCTTCCGGATCCATCCGGTCGATCTCATTTCCCACTGTCAGGCAGGTGTCCGCCGGGCACAGCGACAACGCCGTCGCGGCCACCGCCATCTTAGTCAGGCTGGCCGGGGCGCAGACCTGCTGCGGCTGCTTGGTATACAGCATCCTGCCGGCCGTCATATCGTACAAAACGGCGCAGCGGGCCGTAATCTCCACCGTCTGCCCGTCAAGCAGCAGCGTCGTCGGCACCTCGGTGGATTCCGTGGTGGGCGCGGGCGCCGTGGTGCCGGAAGTCGGGCCGACCGACGGCACCGTCGCCGGCTGCGATACGTCCGACGCAGTCACGGTATGGATGCGATCGATCACGGTCGTGCCGATCAGCACGCACGCCGTCACGGCCAGCGCCAGCACCGCCGCAATCAGCAGCACGGCCGGCCAGGCGCGGCGTTTGGAATGGTTTGTTTTCATACTTCCTCTTTCAAGAAAAAAGACCCTTCGCCACATCCGGCCGCACAACGCCGGCCGGACCGCAGCCCCGAAGGATCTTTTTACGCTTGTACCGGGCAAGGGACAAGCCCCTGTCAGGGTCGATGCTTATTTTTCTTCCTTTTTGCAATCGTCGCAATCGCAGTCGCATTCGTCGAGGTCAAACTCGATATGCTCGCCGCAGTCGGGGCAATCGACGCCGCCGTCCAGCAGCGTCTGCTCATCGACCGAGAACTCGGTGTTGCACTTCGGGCAGGTGACGTCGTAGAACTCTTCCTCCTCGTCCTCGTCGTCCTCGTCCTCGTACAGATCCTTTTCGACAGTATTCAGGTCCTCGTCGATCTCGTCGACCTGGGCGCTGAGCTCCGCAACGGTGTCCTGCAGGTCCTCCTGGTCAAGGGCCAGATCCGCCAGCACGTCGCAGATAGCTTTGAGCAGTTGTCCTTCTTTGGAAGCCGGATCAATCCCCTGCCCTTCGATCAAACCTTTCAGATACGCTACTTTTTCGGTGACGCTCATACTTTTTCTCCTTTTCTGTGCGGGGCGGAAGCCCCGGTCGTCGTGTTGCGGTACAGGAAGCCGCTCAGGCGCGCTCCATATACTCGCCCGTACGGGTATCGACGCGGATCATTTCGCCCTCGTTGATGAACAGCGGCACGCGGATCTCGCAGCCGGTCTCCAGCGTGGCGGGCTTGGTCGCGTTGGTAGCTGTATCACCCTTGAAGCCGGGGTCCGTCTTGACAACCTGCAGTTCGACAAAGTTCGGCGGCTCCACGCCGAATACCTTGCCTTTGTAAGACACGATGCGGCAAACCATATTCTCTTTGACGAACTTAAAGTTGTCGCCCAGTACCTCCGCGTTCAGCGGCACCTGCTCGTAAGTTTCCTGATCCATAAAATAATACAGATCACCGTCGTTGTAAAGATATTCCATCTCTTTGCGCTCGACGTACGCGGTCGGATACTTGTCGTTGGGGTTGAAGGTGCGCTCAACCACCGTCCCGGCAATGACATTGCGGATCTTGGTGCGCACAAACGCCGCGCCCTTACCCGGTTTGACGTGCTGGAACTCGATGATCTGATACACGCTGCCATCCATTTCAAAGGTAACACCGTTTCGAAAATCGCCGGCTGAAATCATGCTATATTCCTCCAATATATTATATCCAATTCATTTTACCGCAATTACGTTGAAAAAGCAAGAGCAAAAATGGATTTTTTCATTTTTCGGCCGCCGGAAAGCGGGTTTTTACTCCTCGAACACGCCGTATTCCGTCAGCATATACCGGCCGATGTCCCACAGCAGCTGCTCCACCTGCAGTTTGATCTCCAACGGAGGTTTGCGCAGCAGCAGCGGCCGGGACGTGTCCGGCTTGACGGCGGCGGTCCGGCAGAAATCCGGCAGCGGGCACTGAAAGCTCTCAAAGGTAAAATAGCCCTGATATCCGCAATCCCGCAGGCCGGCCATCAGCGCGTCCATATCCCCCGCGCCCATAAACGGCGGCAGATGCTCGTCCGCCCGGCCGCGGTTGTCGTGCACATGCAGGCCGCGCAGGTGCCGGCGCAGCGCCGTCAGGTCTTTATACAGATCGTTGCGGCGGGCAATGGCATGCCCGGTATCCCATACGGCGGCCAGCAGCGGGTGGTCCACCCAGTCGAGAAAGGCGGCCAGCTCCTCCCCGGTCATATAATAGCACGTGTCGCCGAGGTTGGATTCGCAGCTGTTTTCCACCAGCACCGACACGCCTGTTTTTTCCATGATCGGGAACAGCTGCCGGTACAGCCCGCGGTTGTACTCATTGAAGGCCCGCATATTCTCCGGATCTCCTTTGGCGTAGTGCAGCTGAAAGTTCCATTGCGCGTGGATGACCACCTGCGGGATGCCGAGCCGCCGGCAGGTCAGAATGGCCCGCTCCAACTGCGGCAGGTGAGAGATATGCCCTTCGGCGTCGGCGCCGAAGTCGTACGCGTGCGCCTGCACGAAGGTCAGGCCGCGGCGGGCCGCCGCCTCGCCGCAGGCATCCGCCGTCTTCTCCCATTCCTCCGTCATGTACGCGTGCGGGAGGGTCAGGTCCACGTACCGGAACGGCGTGCGGCCGATCAGGTCCACCGCTTGCGCGGGGGTTTCGGCGTAGTCGTGAAAATCTTCCGTAGTGGTGGCAAGTTTCATAAAAATCCCTTCCTTCGGCATGTAAAACAGCAACCGGAGGCGCCCTGCGGCGCCTCCGTGTACCTTATATCATGCGTCTTCGTCGGCCACTTTATAGGTCTCGATGATCTTCTGCGCTACCGGAGCCGGCGCTTCTTCATACCGCTC
>JAFWVC010000113.1 GCA_017518415.1 Clostridia bacterium | reverse complement strand
GGGCGTTCGTCGGCTCGCCGCCCTGCGTCGGATCCGTCGGCGCGGCCGAGGGGTCGGTCGCCGGTTGCGTTACGGGATCGGTAACGGCAGGCTGGCCGCCCTGCGTCGGCTGCGCGGGCGCGTCCGTCGGCTTTTCTGTAGGCTTGGCGGTGGCAGATGTCCCGGTATCTTTTATGTAAGAGTAGGAAATCTCGTTCTGTTGCGCATAGGTTTCCGCATAGGCGCTTTTATGGCACCACAATGTCACGTTTTTACTGCCGTTAAAGGCAGAATCGCCGATGCTTGTGACGCTGTCCGGGATGGTGATGCTCGTCAGGCCCGTGCAGTCGGCAAAGGCACCTTCTCCGATACTCGTCACGCTGTTCGGGATGGTAATGCTCGTTAAACTCGTGCAGTTGGAAAAGGCCTCGTCGGTGATGTTCGTCACGCTGTCCGAGATAGTGACGCTCGTCAGGCCCGTGCAGTTGGAGAAAGCGTTGGGGCCGATGCTCGTCACGCTGGATGGGATGACAATACTTGTCAGGCCCGTGCGACCGAAAAAGGCACAGGGGCCGATGCTCGTCACGCTGCCGTCCATCGGGATCACGCTGGTTTTACAACCGGCGACCAGTGTTTTGTACTCCGTCGCAATCAAACAATTGCCGCTGCTATGATAGACACTGTTGCCGGCTTGTACCTTGATGCTGGTCAGGCTCGTGCAGTTGTAGAAAGCGCTGGTGCTGATGTTTGTCACACTATTGCCGATGGTCACGCTTGTCAGACCCGTGCAGTTGGAGAAAGCGATGTCTGCGATGCTCGTCACACCATTGCCGATGGTGATGCTCATCAAGCCCGTGCAGTCTTGGAAGGCACAGATGCCGATCTCCGTCACGCCGTCCGGGATGATAACGCTTATCAGGCCCGCGCAGCCTTGAAAAGCCCAGTCGCCGATGAGCGTCACGCTGTCCGGGATGGTAACGCTCGTCAGGTCCTTGCAACTTCTGAAAGCCTCGCTGCCGATGTTCGTCACGCCGTTGCCGATGATCACTTTGGTAATATCCGTCCCCCACGGCACGGAATCCTCCGAGCGAGCATAATTTTTCATGACGCCATTACCACTAATTGTCAGCACAGTACCGTCCAGGTGCAGTTCCCCGTCGTGCCGGAGGTGGCAGCCGCCGCCGGCCACGACCCGACGACGGTCAGCAGCAAACACAGCGCCGCCGCCGCAACAGAAATTGCTTTTTTCATCTTGATACGGTTTTCCCCCTCAAATAAAAAATGCGCAGCCAAAGGTCGGAGCTTGTCGCACGTTCAGTGTATCATACGCGGCGGCAAAAAGCAAGTGGTTTATAAAAAACGCCCGTTTCATCAGAAAAGGGGAAACTTCTTCACGTAAAAGCAGACGCCGGCGGCGTCTGTTTTTTTATGTCCCGCGCCGTTTCGCCATATTTTGTCCGTTCCGGGCGGTACAATAGCGGCGGAAGAGAGGGATAGATATGCCGGTGATTTACCTTGACGTGCTGATCATCCTCAACTGGGTGATCGATTTTGTCCTGCTGCACGCGACCGCCTTTATCCTGCACCTGCCGTACCGGACGTGGCGCCTCGTAGCCGCCGGGGCGGTGGGCGGCGCCGGCAGCTGCATCGTTCTGCTGCCGCTTTCCGCCTGGCCGGGTCTGCTGTGTAAACTGCTGCTGGCACTGCTGATCACGCTGACGGCCTTCGGGTGGAACGGATACCGTCCGTGGCTGGAACATACCGCCGTGTTTTTTATCGTCTCGTCCGTGTTTGCGGGGATAGCCTGCGCGGTGTGGTTCTTCGCCGCCCCGCGCGGGATGCGCATGGTGCAGGGCGTGCTGTACTACGATATATCGGTCCCGTGGCTGATCGCGCTGACGGCAGGCGCCTATCTGCTGCTGCGCCTAGCGGACCGGCTGCTGTGTCCGCGCATCCCGGCCGGTCAGATCTATCCGATGGAGATCGGAACGGAAAAAGGGACGGTGTGCCTGCAGGCGCTGTACGATACCGGCGCGTCGCCCGCCGACGTCTTTTCCGGCCGTCCGGCCGTGGTTGCGGAGCGCGGGGCGCTGGCGGCCGTGCTGCCGGCGGATTTTCCGCTTGACGTACAGGCGCTGCCCGCCCGCGGCGTCCGGCTGATCCCGGTGCGCACCCTTTCCGGCCCGGCGTTGCTGCCGGCCTTCAAAGCCCGGCGCCTTCGTATCGGCGATACGGCGCTGCCGGGCGTGTATGTAGCGGTTACGCCCACCCTCGGCGGGCAGGGATATCAGGCCCTGTTCGGCCGGGAGGTGGGACATCAGATAAAGGAGAAAAAGTTACATGAAAAGCCGGGCCAGGCATAAACGTCCTTCGTGGTTAGTCCGTCTGTTCCGCCGGTGGCGGCGGAGGTATCTGTACCGCAGGGCCGGCGTGGTGCTGTATATCAACGGCACCGATACCCTGCCGCTGCCCCTGACCCCGCAGGAAGAAGGGAAAATGCTGCGCCGGCGGGATGCAGGCGATCCGGCCGCGCGGGAGGCGCTGATCACCCACAACCTGCGGCTGGTCGTGTTCATCGCCCGCAAGTTCGAAACCTCCGGCGTCGGGCTGGAGGACCTGATTTCCATCGGCACCATCGGCCTGATCATGGCGGTCAACACCTTCTGTGCCGGCCGCAACATCAAACTGGCGACCTATTCATCCCGCTGCATCGAGAACGAGATCCTGATGTATCTGCGCAAGACGGCGCCGCTGCGCTTTGAAACCTCTATCGACGAACCGCTGAATATCGATTGGGACGGCAATGAACTGCTGCTTTCCGACGTGCTGGGCAGCGAACCGGACCTGGTCAACAAAGACCTCGAACAGCAGGATGAGCGGCGGCAGCTGCTCGCCTGTGTCGAACGGCTCGGCGAGCGGGAGAGGGAGATCATGCGGCTGCGCTTCGGCATCGGAGGGGAAAAGGAGCACACGCAGAAAGAGGTCGCGGATCGGCTGGGCATTTCTCAATCCTATATTTCACGGCTTGAAAAAAGGATCATCCGGCAGCTGCGCGCCGACATGGAAACAGCAGGATAAACCTTACAGTTGCCGCTTGATCCGCTCCAGCGCGTTTTTTTCCAGCCGGCTGACCTGCGCCTGAGATATGCCGATTTCGGCGGAAACCTCCATTTGCGTCATACCGCACAAAAAACGCAGGTGCAGGATGCGCTTTTCGCGTTCGCCGAGGCTGCGCATGGCTTCTTTGAAGGACAGCTCCTCCAGCCAGCCGCTTTCGTCTCCGCTGTCACGGATCTGGTCCATGACGTACAAGGTGTCTCCACTGTCCGAATACACCGGTTCGTACAGGGAGACGGGGTCCGCCATTGCCTCCATTGCCTGGGCAACCTGTTCCCGCGGCAGTTTCATCTCCGCGGCAATTTCGTCCGTGGTGACTTCCCGGCCGTACTGTGCGGTCAATTGCTCCCGCTTCTGCATCGCATGGAAGACGACGTCGCGAATCGAACGGCTGACGCGCACAAAGTTGTTGTCCCGCAGATAACGGCGGATCTCACCGATGATCATCGGTACCGCGTAGGTGGAAAAGCGCACGTTCAGCGCTGTGTCAAAGCGGTCGATGGCCTTGATCAGGCCGATGCAGCCCACCTGAAACAGGTCGTCCGGGCTTTCGCCTCGCTGCGAAAAGCGCTGTACCACGCTCAGTACCAGCCGCAGGTTTCCTTCTATCAGCGCGTTGCGCGCAGCAGTGTCGCCGGCAGCGGCCTGCCGGAGCAGCTACATTTTTTCCTCCTCCGGCAACACGTGCAGCCCGGCTGTATTGATGCCGCAAAGATCCACTTTGTTGTACACACGTTCCGCCTCCGTCCTCTGTGAACAGTATGGGCAGGCCGGTCCGTTTCCAAACCGGCATAATTTGGAAAGATGCCGCATATCGTGGCTTGAAAGGAGGCGGGGAGATGTTTTGCAGAGTTGCAGATATGCACGATAAAGAGGTCATCAATCTCAGCGACGGCAGCCGCCTGGGCTGCGTGGACGACGTGGAGGTGGATACCGCCACGGCGCAGCTGGTCTCCATCGTGTTGTACGGGCGCAGTAAGTTTCTCGGCTTCGGCGGCCGCCGGGAGGATCTGGTCATCGGTTGGAGAGACATTGAAGTCATCGGGGAGGACACCATTCTGGTGCGGCTGGCGGCCCTGCCGCCGGTAACGGCGCAGATGCCGCCGTCACTGCCGAAAAAGAAAGAAAAAATCCTCAAAAATATTTTTAAGTAAAAGAAAAAACTTCTTGCAATTCCTGACGGGATATGCTATACTACTACGGCAAAACACACGCAGGGCTTCGGTCCGGTCGGTGCCGCCGCACGGCGGTGGCCGGATATTCGGGAAAAAATCTTTCATTTCCCGGCATCCCTGCGGCGGCAGAACCAAGGAGGTTTTTTGCAATGTCAAACATCGTATCCATGAAACAGCTGCTGGAGGCCGGCGTACATTTCGGCCATCAGACCCGCCGCTGGAACCCCAAAATGGCGCCGTATATTTTTACGGAGCGCAACGGCATCTACATCATCGACCTGCAGAAGACGGTGCGTAAGCTGGAAGAGGCTTATATGTTCGTGCGCCAGCTGTCCGAAGAGGGCAAAACCGTTCTGTTCGTCGGCACCAAAAAGCAGGCGCAGGACTCTATTAAGGAAGAGGCGGAGCGCGCCGACGCTTTCTTTGTCAACGCGCGTTGGCTCGGCGGTATGCTGACCAACTTCCGTACCATCCGCGGCCGTATCGCCCGGCTCAAACAGCTGCGCACCATGTCGACCGACGGCACCTTTGATCTGCTGCCGAAGAAGGAAGTCACCAACCTCAACCACGAGATCGAAAAACTTGAAAAGTTCCTCGGCGGTATCGAGGGTATGGATAAACTGCCCGGCGCTTTGTTCGTGGTGGATCCCCGCAAAGAGAAGATCGCCGTTTCCGAAGCCAAAAAGCTCGGCATCCCGGTCGTCGCCATTGTGGATACCAACTGCGACCCGGATGAAGTAGATTACGTTATCCCCGGCAATGACGACGCTATCCGCGCCGTGAAGCTGATCGCCGGCACGATCGCCAACGCCATCCTCGAAGGCCGTCAGGGCGAGCAGACGACTGCGCAGGAGGCTCCCGAAGAGGAGACCGCCGCTGCCGCCGAATAATCGACCGACGTTTATAAAGAGAAGGAAGAAGGTTTTTAATCATGAATTTTACTGCGAAAGATGTGCAGATGCTGCGTGAGAGAACCGGCGTCGGCATGATGGACTGCAAAAAAGCTCTGGCTGCCTCTGACGGCGATACCGAAAAGGCCATCCAGTTCCTGCGTGAAAAAGGCATTGCCGCCGCCGCCAAAAAATCCGGCCGTATCGCGGCTGAGGGTACCGTTTCCGCTTTCTGCGGCGAGGACGTGGGCGCGATGGTCGAAGTCAACTCCGAAACCGACTTTGTGGCGAAAAACCCCACTTTCCAGGAGTTCGCGCTGAACGTTGCCACCGTTGTGGCCAAAGAAAACCCCGCCGACGTAGAACAGCTGCTTGCCTGCCGGTATGACGACAAGATGACGGTGCAGCAGGCTCTGCAGGACCGCATCCTGGTCATCGGCGAAAACCTGACGATCCGCCGTTTTGTCCGCTTTGAGGGTAAATGCGTTTCTTACATCCACGGCGCCGGCCGCATCGGCGTGCTGGTCAAACTGGCGGCCGAAGGCGCGGACGAAGAAGCCGTGCGCCGCTGCGGCAAAGAGGTCGCCATGCAGGTCGCGGCCCTGAATGCCGCTTATCTGGATAAATCGGTCGTGCCGGCTTCCGCTCTGGAAGAGGAGAAGGAAGTGCTTATGGCGCAGATCAAGAACGATCCGAAGATGGCCAACAAGCCCGACGCGATCATTGCCAAGATGGTCGAAGGCCGTATCGGCAAGTATTACGAGAACAACTGCCTGATGCAGCAGGCCTTTGCCCGCGAGCCGGAAATCACGGTGGGCGCTTTTGTTGAGCGCACCTCCAAAGAGGCCGGCGGCCGCATCACCATCCTCGACTACGCCCGCTTTGAGAGAGGCGAGGGGCTGCAGAAGCGCGAAGACAATCTGGCGGCCGAGATCGCCAAGATGACCCAGCAAAAATAAAGAGAAAAAATCGGCAGGTTCGCCTGCCGATTTTTTTTATTGAGTATTTTTCCTTTCTCTCTTTACAGTTTATTAAAATTATAGTAGAATAATAGTTAATGCAATATCTCTGATATATTTTTAGGAAACGGACGTGAAAAAATGCAGCCGAAGTACAAGCGTATTTTACTCAAATTAAGCGGGGAAGCCATGGCCGGCCCACAGAAGTTCGGCCTCGATTTTGACACGGTGCTGACCATCTGCCGCGCCGTAAAGGAATGTGTGGCCGCCGGCACACAGGTTGCCATCGTGGTGGGCGGCGGCAATTTCTGGCGCGGCCGTTCCAGCGGTAAAATGGATCGTACCCGTGCCGACCATATGGGTATGCTGGCCACTACCATCAACTCGCTGGCGCTGAAGGACGCGCTGGAACAACTCGGCTGCCAGACACGGGTGCAGACGGCAATTGAAATGGAGCAGATCGCCGAGCCGTATATTCGCGATCGGGCGGTTCGCCATCTGGAAAAAGGCCGCGTCGTGATCTTCGGCTGCGGCACCGGCAACCCGTTTTTCTCTACCGACACGGCGGCCGCCCTGCGCGCTGCCGAGATCGAAGCGGATATCATCTTCACGGCCAGTATGGTGGACGGAGTGTATGACTGCGACCCCAAGACCAACCCGCACGCCAAACGTTATCCGGACGTTACTTATATGGAGGTGCTCAATAAGGGGCTGAAGGTGATGGATTCCACGGCGGCCTCCCTGTGCAACGACAATAAGCTGCCGCTGCTGGTGTTCAACCTGGAAGATCCGCAGAATATCGTGCGCGCTGTGGCCGGCGAACCGGTAGGTACCCTGGTACACGCGTAAAGCCTTTGCCTATCCCGATCGAATTGAAAGGAGATTTGAATATGGAACAGATTTTTGCCGCTTCTCAGGAGAAAATGAATAAGACGATCGCCGCTTTGGAGACGGAGTTTGCCTCCGTGCGGGCCGGCCGCGCCAACGCGGCAGTGCTGGAACGCGTCACGGTAGATTATTACGGTTCGCCGACGCCGATCAACCAGCTGGCCACCATTTCCACGCCGGAGGCGCGTTCGCTGCTGATCCAGCCGTGGGACAAGGGGCTGCTCAAACCCATTGAGCGGGCCATCCAGAGTTCGGATATCGGCATCAATCCGCAGAACGACGGCGTTTGCCTGCGCTTGATCTTTCCGCCGCTGAACGAGGAACGCCGGCGCGAGCTGAGCAAACTGCTGTTCAAATACGCGGAAGAGGGCAAGGTGGCCATCCGTTCCATCCGCCGCGACGCGCTGGAAAAACTCAAAGACCAGAAAAAAGAAGTCCGAGATCACCGAAGACGACCTGAAAAGGGCCGAAAAACAGATGCAGGATTTGACGGATAAGTTCTGCAAAAAAATCGACGACGTGACAGCCGCCAAAGAGAAAGAAATCATGGAGATATAAGGAGATCCGCTTCTATGGGCATTTTTCACCGTAAAGAAGCAAAGCCGGAACTGGTGCCGCAGGAATATTTGCCGCGCAGTATTGGTATCATTATGGATGGGAACGGCCGCTGGGCCGCTAAACGCAGACAGCCGCGCAAAGCCGGCCATGCGGCGGGTGCCCGTACGCTGCGCAGGATCATCCGCTATTGCGAAACGCGCGGCATCGGTTATGTGACGCTGTACGCTTTTTCCACGGAAAACTGGCGGCGCCCCGCGCAGGAGGTCGACGCCATTATGGATCTGCTGCGCGACTATCTGCGGGAGGCTTCGGAAAACTTCCGTAATGAGAACGTCGTGGTGCATTTTATCGGCGACATCAGCCGGCTGGCGCCGGATATTCAGCAGATGATCGCCGAGGCGATCGAGTTTACGGCGCATAAAACCGGTATGGTAGTCAACATCGCCGTCAATTACGGCGGGCGGGATGACGTCGTGCATGCTGTGCGGCAGATCGCACAGCAGGTGAAGGACGGGCGGATCGCACCGCAGGACATTGACGAGGAAATGATCAGCGCGCATCTGTATACCGCCGGCCAGCCGGATCCGGATATGATCCTGCGGCCGAGCGGGGAATACCGCCTTTCCAATTTTCTGATCTGGCAGGCGGCTTATTCCGAACTGGTGTTTATGGACGTATTGTGGCCCGATTTTACCGAGGAGGATATGGAGCGGGCGCTGCACGCGTACGCGGGGCGTCAGCGCCGTTTCGGCGGTATAAAATAACAAGTAAGGACGTGTTCTTTTGCTGACTCGGATTTTGACGGCGGCGGTCGGTGCACCGCTGCTGCTGGCAACGTTGTTCTTTTGTCCCCCCGTCGTATGGGCGGTTTTTGTCGCCGCCCTGTGCGTGATGGGGATGTATGAGGTGCTGTCTGCCCTGGACATGAAAAAGGTCCCGCTGTTGTGCGTGTTTGCCATTCTGTTCGCGGCGGCGGCGCCTTTTTTCGCCTATCTGGCCGACAAACCGTGGCTGCTTTTGCTCATCGGTACGGGATATGCGTTTTTGCTCATGTGCGTGAGCGTGTGCTTTCACGCCGTGCTTCCGCTGGAAAAGGTCGGCACGATCTTTTTTGTATCCGTGGTCTGTCTGCTGTCGATGGCAGCGCTGGCCTATCTGCGTCTGGAACCGAACGGCATCTTTTACGCGCTGCTGGCCATCGCCATCCCGTGGCTGTCGGACATCGGGGCATATTTTACCGGTACCTTTTTGGGTAAGCACAAATTATGCCCGCAGATCAGCCCGAAAAAAACGGTGGAGGGTCTGATCGGCGGTTGGGTGTTCTCGGTCGGCGGGGCGCTGCTGACCGCCTGGATCTATTCGCTGTTCAGCGATGCGGCGCCGCTGTATCTCCGGCTCGGCCTGGTCGCTTTTGTATGCGCGCCGGTCTCCGTGATCGGGGATCTGTTTGCCTCGGTACTCAAACGGCAGAACGGCCTGAAGGATTACGGCCGTTTGTTCCCGGGCCACGGCGGTGTGATGGACCGGTTTGACAGCCTGACGGCGGTCACGCTGTTTCTGCTGGCCGTCATTCAAGTGTGGCCGCTGATCGGCTGATCGGGAGGATGAAAACATGCGCTGCGAAGATTTGGTGATATTGGGCTCTACCGGCTCTGTCGGCGTGCAGACGCTGGACGTGGCGCGCAGGCTCGGCCGTCGCATACTGGCGTTGTCGGCCCACGTCAATACGGATAAAATGGAACAGCAGATCCGTGCGCATCATCCCCGTTTTGCCGTGATGGAGGACCCGGCTGCTGCCGCCGATCTGGCGGTGCGGGTGGCGGATACCGGCACCAGGATTCTCGCCGGGCAGGAAGGCCTGTGCGCCATCGCCTCTTTGCCGGATCCGTGCCTGGTCGTCAACGCGGTGGTGGGCATGGTCGGCCTGATGCCGACGCTGGCCGCCGTGCAGGCCGGGCACGACGTGGCGCTTGCCAATAAAGAAACGCTGGTGGCGGGCGGGGCGCCTGTCATGCGCGCCGCCGCGGAACATCATGTACATATCCTGCCGGTGGACAGTGAACATTCCGCTATTTTCCAATGCCTGCAGGCATCGCCCGTCGGGCGGTGGGCTCCGCCCGATCCCCGGCAGGGCCAGCATATCGCGCGGCTGATCCTTACGGCATCCGGCGGCCCGTTCTTCGGTAAAACGCCGGATCAGTTGCGGCAGGTCACGTTGCAGGCCGCGCTGCAGCATCCCAACTGGAACATGGGCGCGAAGATCACGGTGGATTCCGCCACGATGATGAATAAAGGGCTTGAATTGATTGAAGCCCGCTGGCTGTTTGATATGGATCCGGAACGCATCGACGCGCTCGTTCACCGGCAAAGCATCGTGCATTCGATGATCGAGTTTGAGGACGGCTCCGTTTTGGCGCAGATGGGCGTGCCGGATATGCGCCTGCCGATCCTGTATGCGCTGACCTTCCCGGACCGCATGACGATGGAACTGCCCCGGCTGGATCTGACGCAGATCGGCCGGTTGACCTTTGAGCAGCCCGACCACGAAGCCTTCCCGTGCCTGGGATACTGCCGGGAGGCGATCCGGCGCGGCGGCCTGTATCCGGCGGCCGTCAACGCTGCCAACGAAAAAGCAAATGAACTGTTCCGCCAGGGAAAGATCCGGTTTACCGATATCGCCGACATGGTCTGTGCGGCGCTGGACGGACGGTATCCCGGCGAAGACACGCCGGAAGAGATTTTGCGGGTGGACCAGGAATGCCGGCAGCGTATCGCCTGTCAGAACGGTTTTTGAGGTGAAACCATGATTATTGTTAAAATACTGGTCAGTCTGCTGATATTCGGATTGATCATTTTCGTGCTTGAACTCGGGCATTTCATCATGGCACGTTTGATGAAGGTGCAGGTCAATGAGTTCGCCATCGGCATGGGGCCGCGGCTGCTGAAAAAGAAAGGCAAAAGCGGTACGGTCTACTCTCTGCGCCTGCTGCCCATCGGCGGTTTCTGCGCCATGGAGGGCGAGGATGAGGAGGTGCCGCTGCCCAAAGCGGTGGGCGGCAACGGCGCGCCGGAGGCGGACGCAGCGCCGGAAACGGACGCAGCGCCGGCACCGGAAGAGACGCCGGCCGCTTCGCCTGCGGAGCCGTCTGCCGGAAAAGAAAAAAACACCCTCGGCAGCCTGAACAGCAAAAAGGTGTGGCGGCGCATCCTGATCGTGGTGGCCGGCGCGCTGATGAATCTGCTGCTCGGCTATGTGATCTTGTTCTTATATCTGATTATCTGCATCACGCCGCAGCAGGGAGAGGCCAAAGCGCTGTACTCCACCACGACGATCGCGGCCTTTGCGGAAAACGCCCGCAGCCAACAGACCGGCCTGCGGGAGATGGATCGGATCGTGCGTATCAACGGCAAACTTGTCTTTTCGGACAGGGACGTCGCCATGCTGCTGCAGACCGATGACGATGGTGTTTTCGATATGACGGTGGTCCGCGACGGGACGCGCGTTCAGCTGAAAGACGTCACCTTTGATACCGTGCAGAATGAGAACGGCGGCCATACGCTGATTTACGATTTTGCCGTCGTCGGGGAAGAGAAAACCGTCCTCTCTACGATCTCATACGCCAGCCGTCTGGAGGTGTCCTTCTCGCTGATGGTCTGGCGCAGTTTAGGGGATATCGTCCGCGGCAAATACGGGCTCAACGACATCTCCGGCCCGATCGGTACGATGGACGTTATCGGCGATGCGGTGCAGGACCTTGCTTCGTCCGACTGGCGCAGCGGGTTGGAATATTTTCTGCTGCTGGTGGCGCTGATTACCATCAACATCGGGCTGTTCAACCTGCTGCCGCTGCCGGCGCTGGACGGGGGCCGGCTGGTCTTCCTGATCATTGAAGGAATCACGCGGCGCAAGGTATCGCCCAAGGTGGAGGGGATTATCCATTTGATAGGTACTATCCTGTTCCTGCTGCTGTTGGTCGTGGTGACGTTCAGCGATATTATCAAGATCTTTCAAGGGTGAGTGGATATGGAAAAGCGACACAGCCGCACCGTAATGGTGGGCGGGGTGCCGGTCGGCGGCGGGCATCCCGTAACGGTACAATCGATGCTGAACGCTCCGGCTGCGGATACCGAAGGCAACGTGCGCCAGGCCGTGCGCCTGGAGCAGGCCGGCTGCGAGATTCTGCGCGTCGCCGTACCGACGCGGCAGTCCGTCGCGCTGATCCCCGCGCTCAAGCAGGCGGTGCGGATTCCCATTGTGGCGGATATCCATTTCGATTATCGCATCGCGCTGGACTGTGTGGCGGCCGGCGCGGATAAGATCCGCATCAATCCCGGCAACATAGGGGAGGAGCAGCGGATCCGTCAGGTGGCGGTTGCCTGCCGTGATAAACGGATCCCGATCCGTATCGGTGTCAACGCCGGTTCGCTGGAAAAAGATGTGCTGCGCAAATACGGCGCGCCCTGCCCGCAGGCACTGCGGGACAGCGCATTGTTCCACGCCGCCCTGCTGGAAAAATACGATTTTACCGATATCGTGCTGTCCATGAAATCCTCCCGTGTGGATACAATGGTGCAGGCCTATCGTCTGACGGCGCAGGCGTGCGATTATCCGCTGCACCTCGGTGTGACGGAGGCGGGCAGCGAGCGGATGGGCCTGATCAAATCGGCCGCCGGCATCGGTGCGCTGCTGCTGGACGGTATCGGGGACACCATCCGTGTATCCCTTACGGCAGATACGGTGCGTGAGGTAGAGGCAGGGGCCGATATTCTGCGGGCAGTCGGTCTGCGGCATGATCGCGTCAACGTGATATCCTGTCCCACCTGCGGCCGCACAGCCATCCCGCTGCTGGACATGGTATCTCAGGTGGAGCAGCGCGTGGCCGGTATCCGCAAACCGCTGACCGTCGCGGTCATGGGCTGCGCTGTCAACGGACCGGGGGAGGCCGCGCAGGCGGATCTCGGCATAGCCGGCGGTGCCGGCAAGGCGGTTTTGTTCCGGCACGGGGAAGTTCTGCGCACCGTTGCACAGGAAGATGCGGTAGATGAATTGATGAAGGAATTGGAAAAGTTATGAACGACATACCGTTTGAAAAGTTGTTTGCGGCTTATGGCCGGCTTCCGGCCGTCTGCGACCGGGCGGTGGTGGAAAAGGTCACCTTGCTGAGCAACCGTTCCGTGGTACAGTTGACGGTACGGTTTCCCGCTTTTTTTGCGTACGATGCGTTGACCGAATTGGAAAACTGGATCGCCGCGGCGCTGTCCGTCACCAGGGCGGAGGTGCTGCCGCGATATCCGTCGCAAACCTTTACCGAGCAGGCGATGCCTACGGTGGTTGCACTGCTGAAACGGCGCTGCGTGGCGGTTAACGGCACTTTGCAGGATGCCGCCTATGTACTGCAGGGCGAGCAGCTGACGGTGACGCTGATGCACAGCGGCCTTTCCATTCTGCAAACCACCGGCTGCCTGCAGCAGATGACCGATCTGATAGATGAGTGCTTCGGCCGCCGTATAAAGGTGGAGTGCGTGGAGCAGGAGGCGGACGATTACAAGGACCGGCTGATGCAGCAGGCCCTGGAGCAGGAGGCAAGACAGCGCGCGGAGGAAAACGCCCGCCGTGCCGCCGAACAGGCCGCCAGAAAGAACGAACCCCCTGCCGGTATTGTGCCTGCCGCACCGGCCGACCCAACCGCGCCGCCGGCGGACGGCCTGCCGATTTTTTTGAACACGGCGGTGCCGTTGTTCGGCGACGTTCCGCGGAGCGTTAAGCCGATGCCTCTTTCCGCCCTGGCGGAGGGCAGCGGCCCGGTGACGGTGTGGGGCGAAGTGTTTAAGCACGAGGTCAAAGAGTTCCGGGACGGCGCGCAGGTCAAGCATGTTTTTTACATAACGGATTATACCGGCTCTGCTTGCGTTACCGTTTTTATTTCCTCCGCCAAACGAGACCAGAAAAAGCTGGAGGCCATGCAGGCCGTCAAAGAGGGAGTCTGCCTGCTGCTGACGGGCAACTTCGAATACGATATGTATATGAAGGAGGAGACGCTGCAGCCGACGGCCATCTCCGTCGTTGCCAAATATCAGCGGAGGGATGACGCAGAGGAAAAACGGATTGAGCTGCACCTGCATACCCAAATGTCCCAGATGGACGGCGTTTCTTCAGCGCAGGCACTGATCACCCGCGCGGCCGAATGGGGCCATAAAGCCGTTGCCGTGACGGATCACGGCGTCGTGCAGGCTTTTCCGGAAGCAATGACGACCTGTGAGGCGCTGAAAAAGAAGGGCAAGGATATTAAGATTCTCTACGGCTGCGAGGCCTATTATATCAACGACTTTGCCCTGGCGGAGGACGTCATCGTTTTTGATATTGAAACCACCGGTCTGTCGCCCGAAACCGAACGGATCACCGAGATCGGCGCGGTCCGTCTGCGCGGGGAAGAGGTGGCGGACCGTTTTGATACCTTCGTCAATCCGCAAAAACCCATTCCGCCCAAGATCACCGAACTGACCGGGATCACCGACGCGATGGTGGCCGACGCCCCGGATGAGGCGCAGGCTCTGCGGATGTTTTACGATTTCTGCGGCGACGTGCGCGTACTGGTCGCGCACAACGCTTCTTTTGACACCTCCTTTATCCGCAAGGCCGCCAAACGGTGTGGCATGGACTATCCCTTTACAGCCATCGACACCATCCCGGTCTGCCGGCACTTGTATCCGCAGCTGGAAAACCATAAGCTGGATACCGTGGCGGCCGCATTGCAGCTGCCTGCCTTCCAGCATCATCGCGCCTGCGACGATGCGCAGTGCCTGGCCGATATCTACCGTTGCCTGCGGCGGGATCTGCAGCGGGAGCTGGATCATCCCAAACTGCGCCCGTATCACATGATCCTTATTGCTCGCAATCAGGTGGGGCTGAAGCATTTGTATAAATTGGTGTCCTGGTCGCATCTGCATAATTTCAAGCGGCGGCCGCGCATCACCCGCAGCAAGCTGGAAGCCATGCGGGAGGGCCTGATCGTGGGCAGCGCCTGCGAGCAGGGGGAGTTGTTCCGTGCCATCCTGCGCAAGCGCTCGTGGAGCGAACTGTGCGATATCGCCCGGTTTTATGATTTTCTGGAGATTCAACCGCTGGGCAACAACGCCTTTATGCTGCACAGCAATCCGGAGGAGACCGAGGCGTACGCCAGGGATGAAGAGCAGCTGCGTGAATATAACCGTACCGTCGTCAAACTGGGTGAAAAACTGCATATCCCGGTTTGTGCCACCTGCGACGTGCATTTTCTCGATCCGCAGGACGAGGTGTATCGCCGCATCCTGATGGCCGGCACCGGGTTTACCGATGCCGACCGGCAGGCGCCGCTGTATCTGCGCACCACGCAGGAAATGCTGCGGGAGTTCGACTATCTCGGCGACGACAAGGCACGGGAGGTGGTTATCCGGAACCCCAACCGCATTGCCGATATGGTGGAGGAGATCCGCCCCATTCCGGAGGGCAACTTCCCGCCGCATATCGAAGGATCGGACGAGCAGCTGCAGCAGATCACCTGGCAAAGGGCACGCGAACTGTACGGGGATCCGTTGCCGGAAGTGGTGGAAAAACGCCTGACCCGCGAGCTGGATTCCATTATCAAGCACGGCTTTTCGGTCATGTATATGATCGCGTAGAAGCTGGTGCGCAACTCGGAAGAGAACGGATATCTGGTCGGTTCCCGAGGTTCGGTCGGTTCTTCCTTTGTAGCCAGTATGGCCGGTATTTCGGAGGTCAATCCGCTGCCGCCGCATTATCATTGCCCGGCGTGCAAATACAGCGAGTTCTTCGTCAACGGCGAGGTGGGCTCCGGTTTCGATCTGCCGCCCAAGGCTTGCCCGCAATGCGGTGCGGAGCTGCTGCGGGACGGGCACGAGATCCCGTTTGAGACCTTTCTCGGCTTTGACGGTGATAAAACGCCGGATATCGACCTGAACTTTGCCAGCGAGTATCAGCTGCGCGCCCATAAGTATACTGAAACGCTTTTCGGCAGCGAGTATGTGTTCAAGGCCGGTACCATTTCCACCGTGGCGGAAAAAACGGCGTACGGTTACGTCAAAAAATACGCGGAGGAGCGCTCGCTCGACTTCTCCAAGGCGGAGATGGAACGTCTGGCGAAAGGCTGCACCGGCGTCAAACGGACGACCGGGCAGCATCCGGGCGGCATGGTGGTCGTGCCGGCCGGGCACGAGGTGGAGGATTTCTGCCCGGTCCAGCATCCCGCTGACGATCCGGACTCCGACGTGATCACGACGCACTTCGATTTCCATTCGATCCACGACACTATCCTGAAGCTGGATAACCTTGGCCACGTGATTCCCACTACTTACAAGTATCTGGAAGAATACTCCGGCATCCCCGTGCGGGACGTACCGATGTCGGATCCGCAGGTGTATTCTCTGTTTACCTCACCGCAGGCGCTCCACGTGACCGCGGAAGAGCTGGGCTGGCCGACCGGTACCCTCTCTATTCCGGAAATGGGCACGCCGTTCGTCAGTCAGATGCTGCTGGATTGCCGTCCCCAGACCTTTGCCGATCTGCTGCAGATATCCGGTCTGTCTCACGGAACAGATGTGTGGCTCGGCAACGGCCAGGAGCTGATCCGGAACGGTACCTGTACTATCCGCAACGTCATCGGTACGCGGGACAATATTATGGTATATCTGCTGCACATGGGCCTGGAACCCAAGATGGCCTTCAAAATTATGGAGATCGTGCGAAAGGGCAAGGCAAAGGAAAAACTGACGGACGAGCATCTGGCGGCCATGCGGCAGCATCACGTGCCGGCCTGGTATATCGACTCCTGCATGAAGATCAAATACATGTTTCCCAAAGCGCATGCTGCCGCTTATGTGATCGCCGCCCTGCGGGTCGGCTGGTATAAGGTGTACCGTCCGCTGGCGTATTACGCTGCCTATTTTACCGCCCGCGGGGAGGATTTTGACGCCGCGGAGGTCGTCAAAGGCAAATACGGCGTCAAAAAAAGGATGGACGAAATCCGGCAGGCAGGCAGGGACGCCACGCAAAAAGAACAGGACCTGGCAGACATGCTGTATATCGCCTATGAGGCGCTGCTGCGCGGTATCGAGTTTCTCCCGGTTGATTTGTATAAATCCCATTCTTATAAGTTTGTTCCGGAGGACGGAAAGATCCGCATGCCCTTCAACGCCGTGAAAGGGTTGGGGGAGGCGGCGGCCGAAAGCCTCATGCAGCATCAGAAAGAGGGACCTTACATCTCCTGGGATGATTTGCAGGAGCGAACCGGCATCTCCAAGGCCGTGGTGGAAAGTCTGCATCAGCTGGGTGTACTCGACGGGTTGCCGGAAACCAGCCAGATCAGTTTCTTTGATATGTAAAAAAACACTTGACAGTTTTTCTTTACCGTGGTATTATGCTACCGTGTTAGCAAGATAAAGTGATTGAGAGGCGAAGAAAATATGAAATGGAACCTGCGTACGACTCCCGAGGGCACGCGAGACCTGCTGCTGGAGGAATGCGTGGTACGCCGCCGGGTGGAGAGGACCTTGACGGAGGGGTTCCGCCTGCACGGGTTTTCCGAGGTGATGACGCCGGGCCTGGAGTTCTATGACCTGTTTGCCTCCGTTATCGACGAGCGGGACATGTATAAAATGTCGGATAATAAAGGCCGCCTTCTGGTTATGCGGCCGGATTCGACGCTGCCGATCGCACGGCTGGTATCGGCGCGGCTGCAGCAGGCACCGCTGCCGGTTCGCCTGTACTACGCACAGGACGTGTTTCATCTCAATCACGGTTTGTACGGCCGTTTTGACCAGGTGTTTCAGGCGGGCGTGGAATTGATCGGGGCGACCGGCCTGCGGGCTGATCTGGAAATGGTGGTTTTGGCGGCGGAATCGCTGCTGCGGGCCGGTGCGGAGGATTTCCGGCTGGAGATCGGCCATATCGGGGTATTCAACAGCCTGATGGAACAGTTGGACTGCGCACCCGCCGATAAAGAAGCGCTGCGCGACCTGATTGAGAGCAAAAGTTACGCCGCCCTGTCTGATTTGTTGGATACGCTGCCGGCCGGCCCCGCCGTGGAGGCGATCCGTCGCCTGCCGCAGCTGTTCGGCGACGCCTCTGTCCTGGATCAGGCCAAGGTTTTGCTGCCGGGCGAAACGGCGGCCGCTGCGCTGTCCTACCTGCAATCCCTGTACACGCTGCTGTGCGATATGGGGTTTGAAAAACAGATACAGATCGATTTGGGCATGGTCCATCGCAACGAGTATTATACCGGCGTGATTTTCCGCGGATACGTGTCCGGCAGCGGGGAGGCGGTGCTCTCCGGCGGCCGGTATGATACGCTGCTGGCCCGCTTCGGGTCCGATCTGCCGGCGACGGGTTTCGGCATCAATATGGATGCGCTGTGCCGGCTGCATCTGCAGCAGGGCAATGTCGCGCCGCCCGCCGCACCGCAAAAACTGCTCTTTGCCCCTGCCGGGAAGGAGGCGGCCATGCACCGCCGCGCAGCGGAACTGCGCGCCGCCGGCGTCTGCTGCGAATGCAGCGTGTACGACTCCTTGGAGCGCAGCCGGGCATATGCGGCCGCCAAGGGAATTGCCGAACTTGAAATCGTCAACGGGGAGGAATGACCGATGACAAAACCGATCCGCATGGCTTTGACCAAAGGCCGGATTGAAAAATCCACGGTAGAATTGTTGGACCGCATGGGTCTGGATACTTCCGCCGTCAAAGAAAAAGGCCGCCGGCTGATTCTTCCGGTGGGCGACCGGTTGGAGGTCGTGCTGGCCAAAGCGGCCGACGTGATTACCTATGTGGAGCACGGTGTGTGCGATATGGGCGTCGTCGGCAAGGATACCATTGCCGAAAGCGGCGGCAGTTATTACGAGATGCTGGACCTCGGGTTCGGCAAATGCCGTTTTGCGCTGGCCGCCCCGAAAGGAACCGATTTTTTTGCCGGTTACCAAAGCCGCACGGTCGCTACCAAATATCCCAACGTGGCCCGAGCGTATTTCGAGCGCAAGGGAATGAACGTGCGCATCATCAAGATCGAGGGCTCGGTCGAACTCGCGCCGCTGCTTTCTCTGGCCGACGGGATTGTGGATATCGTCGAAACCGGGACGACGCTGCGTGAAAACGGGCTGGAAGTGGTGGAGGACGTCATGCCGGTATCATCCCGCGTGATCGTCAACATGGCCAGCCTGAAACTGCGCAAGCAGGAGATAGAGCAATGGATTGCCCGCATGGAAGCGGCAAGGGAGGAACAAAACGGATGATACAGATTGTGACAGCGGACGGCGCGGCCGAATACGCTTTGCTGGAAAAACTGGCTGCCCGCAGCGGAGAGACCAACCGTCAGGCGGAAATCAAAGTGCGGGAGATCATCGATACGGTGCGTACCGGCGGTGACGCCGCCGTATGCGCCTATACCAAACAATTCGACGGGGTAGACGCGCCGCTGCAAGCGTTTGACAGAGAACAGCTGCGGCAAATCGCCGCAGAATGTGACGCCGCCGTGTACGGCGCCTTGCAGCGCGCCGCCGACAATATTGCCGATTTTCACCGCCGGCAGTTGCAGCAAAGCTGGCTGACCACGCGGGAGGACGGTACGCTGCTCGGGCAGCGCGTGCGCGGCCTGACGCGGGTCGGCCTGTACGTACCGGGCGGCACGGCAGCCTATCCGTCCTCGGTGCTGATGAACGCCATCCCGGCCCGTATCGCCGGCGTGAAGGAACTGATCATGGTTACCCCGCCGCCCAAAAACGGCCGGTTCAACACAGCCGTCATGGCGGCTGCCTATATCGCCGGGGTGGACCGGGTGTTCCTTTGCGGCGGTGCACAGGCGGTGGCCGCCCTCGCTTACGGGACCGAGAGCATCCCGCGGGTGGACAAGATCGTCGGCCCGGGCAACATCTATGTGGCCACCGCCAAACGGCTGGTGTACGGCGCCGTAGATATCGATATGATCGCCGGCCCGAGCGAGATCCTCATTCTTGCGGACGACAGCGCCGATCCGGCCTATCTGGCGGCCGACCTGATGTCGCAGGCGGAGCACGACGTGATGGCCTCCGCCATCCTGCTGACGACGGATGAAACCGTTGCCGCCCGGACAAAGGAAGAACTCCGGCGGCAGGTTGTCTCTTTGTCCCGCCGGGACAAAATAGAGCAGGCCCTGCGGGATTACGGTGCCATTCTGGTATGCCGCGATATGGAGCAGGCAATCGCTTTTGCCAACCGTTTGGCGCCGGAGCATCTGGAAGTGATGTGCCGCGAGCCGGAAAGTTATATCGGTAAGCTGGACAACGCCGGTTCGGTATTTCTCGGGAAATATGCGCCGGAGCCTCTGGGCGATTATTACGCCGGTGCCAACCACGTGCTGCCGACCGGCGGCACGGCCCGGTTTTTCTCGCCGCTGTCGGTGGACAGTTTCCTGAAAAAATCAAGTTTTATTCTGTATAATCGTGCTGCGTTGGAGCGGGACAAGGACGATATTATGACCCTTGCCCGCGAGGAAGGGCTGGATGCGCACGCTCATTCCATCGCCGTGCGCTTTGAGTGAGGGGATCAAGATGTATCGTTTGAGTGACAAAGCGGCTACGCTGGAACCGTACCGGGTCGACACCGCCTCTTACCGCATCCGTTTGGACGCCAACGAATCCTTTCTGGCGCCGACTCCGGCGGACGAACAGGCGATGCTGCAAGCCGCGGCGCAGGTCGTGCTGCGGCGCTATCCGGATCCGGCGGCGGCGGAAGCATGCGCTGCTTTCGGCGCCCTGTACGGCATCCCGGCGGACCTGATCACCGCCGGCAACGGTTCGGACGAGCTGATCTCGGTGATCTGCACCGCCTTTTTGGAAAAGCAGGACAAGGTGATGACGCTGGACCCCGATTTTTCCATGTACCGTTTTTATGCCCGTCAGGAGGAAAAGCCCTGCCTGGTATGGGAAAAAGGGGAGGACCTGACCATCGACGTGCCCCGTGTGCTGGATACGATGCAGCGCGAGCAGGTGCGGATGCTGATCTTTTCCAACCCGTGCAACCCCACGTCGCTGGGGCTGACCATTCCGCAGGTCCGGCAGCTGGTCGAGGGTACCGATGCGCTGATCGTGCTGGATGAGGCGTATATGGATTTTTGGGATCAATCCTTCCTGCCGTGGGTGGAGCAGTATGACAACCTGATCATCCTGCGCACCTGCTCCAAAGCGCTGGGGCTGGCGGGGCTGCGGCTGGGTTTCGCGGTGGCCAATCCTACCCTGACGGCGGTGCTGCGCGCCGCCAAGTCCCCATATAACTGCGACAGCGTGACGACGGCAATGGCTACCGTTATTCTGAAAAACCCGCTGTACCGCGAGGTTTATCTGCCCATCATCCGCCAATCGCGGGATATGCTGCTGCAAGGCCTGCAAGCGCTGCGGCAACAGGGCTTGGTTGATCGGGTGTACGACAGCTGCACCAATTTTGTGCTCATTGAACTGAAAAACGCCGTACAGGTGTTTGAAGATCTGAAAGATTGCGGGATCCTGGTCCGTTGCCTGGGTCCGACCCGTTTGCGCATCACCGCCGGCACAGAGGCTGAAAACCGCGAAGTGCTGGCGTATCTGAAAGTTTTTGCTGCGAAAGGATGATCGACAATGATGCCTGCCAAGAGAATTGCCCGCTGCTCCCGCACAACAAAGGAGACGGAAATCGAACTGATGCTTTGTCTGGACGGGGGCGCCGTAGAGGTCGATACCGGGATCGGCTTTTTTGATCATATGCTCACCGCCCTCGCCATGCACGGCGGGTTCGGCCTGACGCTGCACTGCAAAGGCGATCTGCAAGTGGACGGCCACCACACGGTGGAGGATGTCGGCATCGCGCTGGGCGACGCGTTGGGCGAGGCGCTCGGCGACAAAACCGGCATTGCGCGCTACGGCAGCTTTTTCGTGCCGATGGATGAGGCGCTGGCTTTCTGCTCTGTGGATATCAGCGGGCGGCCTTATCTGGTTTTTGACGCCGACCTGCCGCAAAAACGCGTCGGTGCGTACGACGCCTGCCTGACGCCGGAGTTCTTCCGCGCCGTGGCCGTGCACGCCGGTATTACGCTGCACCTGAAGAGCTGCTACGGCGCCAATTCGCATCACGTCATCGAGGCGCTGTTCAAAGCGGCCGGCCACGCACTGCGGGCGGCCATTCAACGGCAGGACGGCGTGCTTTCGACCAAGGGAACGCTTGTATAAGGAGAAACAGCATGAATATTTTGCCGGCCATTGATATACAAGGCGGTAAATGCGTACGCCTTTACAGGGGGGACTTCGCTACGGCTCATACCGTGGCTGAGGATGCCGTGCAGACGGCGCTGGCTTTTGAAAAAGCCGGCGCCCGCTACCTGCATACGGTGGACCTGGACGGTGCGCGTACGGGGCGCAGCTGCCAATCCGACGTCTTTTTGCGTCTGGCAAAGGAGACCGGCCTGCGGATAGAGCTGGGCGGCGGCATCCGGGATATGCAGACGCTGGAGCGTTATTTTGCAGGCGGTATCTATCGCTGCGTGCTTGGATCCGCCGCGCTGAAAGACCCGGAGTTTGTCCGGCAGGCGGTGCGCGCTTACGGCCGCCGCATCGCCGTGGGGATCGACGCGCGCGACGGGGTTGTGGCCGCCGAAGGCTGGACCGAGACCTCGTCCGTCACCTACCTGGAATTGGCTCGCCGGATGGAAGATATAGGTGTACAGGTTATTATCTTTACAGACATTGGGCGGGACGGAATGCTGTCCGGCCCGAATACGGAGCAGCTGGCGGCTCTGTCGGCAGCCGTCCGGTGCGATATCATCGCATCCGGCGGTATGCGGGACGTGCAGGACGTGAGGAACGCCGCCGCGCTTTCTCTGTACGGAGCCATTTGCGGCAAATCGCTGTACAGCGGCTCGATGGATTTGGCGCAGGCCATCCGCATCGCCGAGGATGACGTGGACCGTATGGCGGAGCCGGAGGAATATTTTGCGCACGAGCCGCTGCTGCCGGCGGTGATACAGGAAGAAGACACCGGCGACGTGCTGATGCTTGCTTATATGAACAGCGAGGCGCTGCGCCGTACCCTGCGCACGGGCGAAACGTGGTTCTGGAGCCGCTCGCGCCGGTGTTATTGGCATAAAGGGGAGACCAGCGGCCATGTGCAAAAGGTGACGGCCGTTTACGGCGACTGTGACCGGGATACGCTGCTGATCAAGGTGCGGCAGACCGGAGCCGCCTGCCACACGGGCGCGCATTCTTGCTTTTTCAGAAAGATCGGAGGATGAGGATCATGTCGGAATGTATCGAACAGGTGTATCAGACGGTTCTGGACCGCAAGCAGCAGGCGGCGGAAAACTCCTATACCTGCTATCTGTTCCAGCAGGGGCTGGATAAGATTCTCAAAAAGGTAGGGGAGGAAACCGCCGAGGTGATCATTGCCGCCAAAAACGGCAAAAAAGAAGACACCGTCGGCGAGTTGTGCGACCTGACGTATCACCTGCTGGTGCATATGGCCCAGCAGGGGATCACGCCGGAAGACCTCGCGACGGTGCTCATGCAGCGTCATGCCAAATCCGGCAATTTGAAAAAGATGAAAACGGTGGACCGCAACACCTGATCAGCCGGCCACAGCCTGACGGAAGGCGTCCCACTCATCCGGGTGCTCTACGTAATATAAAGGGCAAAGTTTTCCGGTTACGTCGTAGTGACGCAGCACCTGCTCCTGCGTCAGGCCGTATGTTTTACACAACCAGGACGCCAACCGGACCAGAGACCGGTAGGTTGCCTCGGTAAAGGCGCCGGTTTCGTCCGGGTGGCAGCATTCGATAGACAGCGTATCGCTGTTGCGGTGGTTGCTGCAATAGGCCACCTCGTCGGTCGGCACGCACAGCAGAATCTCTCCGTCCAGCCCGATGACAAAGTTGGCGCTGGCGTAGGTGGCGTGCGATTCGGCCAGGCCGGCAAAATAGTTCCGGTTTTGCAGCGCGGAGGTGCCCGGGTTGCCCACGTAATGGATCACGATGCCGTTGACGGCGGTTAATTTGTCTCCCGGCCGGGAGTAGGGGTTGACCGGCAGCAGCTGCGTGGTGTCCACATACTCCGGAAGGCCCTGCGCGACATAGGGGACGGGGGGCTTTTCATTCCGTAGGACCAACGCCGCCAACAGGGAGATGATCCCGATCACGGCCAGGCTGAGTATCATAATCGTCCAGGCCGACGGACGGCTGCGTGTTGCTTTCATGGTAAACATCCTCCCCTCACACTATTCAGTGTATCATTTTACACCGAAAATGTCAAAAGGAATGCATATGTGGAAGAAAAATGACGTGATAGAATTGGAAATCACCGGCATTTCGTCGGAAGGCAGCGGCGTGGCCCGTGCCGGGCAGGACGGAGGTCTGGTGATTTTTGTGCCTTATACCGCCGTGGGGGACCGGGCGCTGGTGCGCATCCTGAAGGTGGAAAAGACCCACGCTTTCGGTCGTGTCGAGCAGCTGATCACGCCGTCGCCGGACCGTGTCGGTGGGGGTGAGCCGGATTGTGCGGCTTTCGGCCGGTGCGGCGGGTGCGTTTACCGGCACATTACCTATGAGGCGGAATGCCGCTATAAATGGCAAAAGGTGGCTGACGCTTTTCAGCGCATCGGCGGGCTGGCTGTGACGCCGCAGCCGTTGGTCGCCTGCGGCCGGGCGGACCGGTACCGCAATAAGGCGCAGT
Source organism: Clostridia bacterium (assembly GCA_017518415.1). Lineage (GTDB taxonomy): Bacteria > Bacillota > Clostridia > Oscillospirales > Acutalibacteraceae > RGIG6098. The sequence continues at coordinate 1,863 of JAFWVC010000113.1, read as the reverse complement.
ATCCGGTGGCGGCGGGCCCGTACCGCCCGCTGATCGGGTTTTACGCCCCGCGCAGCCATCGGGTGGTCGAACAGCGGGATTGCCTGCTCCAACCGCCCGTCTTCCGGCAGATCCTCGACGTCGTGGCGCGCTATGTGAAGGAAACGGGTTTGTCCGTCTATGACGAACAGACGCATACCGGCGTGCTGCGGCATATTTATATCCGCCAGGCGCCCGCCACCGGGGAGATTATGGTGTGTCTGGTCTGTACCAGCGGCAAACTGCCGCAGCCCCGGCGGTTGATTGAACGGTTGCAGGCGGTGCCGGAGGTCGTCAGCCTGGTCGTCAACCTGCAAAAAGGGGATACCAACGTTATTCTGGGGGAGGAAGAATATACCCTTTGGGGGCGGGACAGCATTACCGACAGGCTGTGCGGCTTGCAGTTCCGGCTGTCTCCCCGTTCTTTTTATCAGGTCAACTCCCCGGCGGCCGAGCGGCTGTATACGTTGGCGGCCGAGCAGGCGCAGCTGCGCCCGCAGGATGTGCTGCTGGACCTGTACTGCGGTACCGGCACCATCGGCTTGTCGATGGCGCACCGCGTCCGGCAGGTCATCGGGGTCGAGATCGTGGAGCCGGCGGTGCGCGACGCGATGCGCAACGCCGCCGAAAACGGCGTGACCAACGCCCGCTTCCTCTGTGCCGATGCGGCGGCCGCCGCTGAAACGCTGCGCCGGGAGGGAATCCGGCCGGACGTCGTGGTCGTCGATCCGCCCCGTAAAGGGCTGGATGCGGCGCTGCCGGATTTGCTGCGGCAGATGGGCCCCCGTACCATCCTATATATTTCGTGCGATCCGGCCACCCTTGCCCGGGACTGCGCCCGGCTGCAACCGTGCGGTTATACCGTTACGCAGGCAACCCCGGTGGATCTTTTCCCCCGCACGGCGCATGTGGAGTGCGTGACAATGATGACGAGGAATTAAATATATGCAAAGAAATGGAGAACCAATGATGTGTGATTTTAAAAATGCGTTAAAAGCAAAAATCAAATCCGTAATTGATATGTGGCAGGAGGAAAGCATTTATGCAATTTCTTTTTTCGTGTATTCAAATGAGTGCTATGAATATAATGGCTTTTCCAATGTCGTAAATTTTTCAATCAGCTATAACACAGAATCCGACTGTCCCGAAGCCGGAGAGTATGATGAAGAACGATGGAATTATGCTTTCTGGCGCCAGGATGAAGTTCCGATTATTTATACCGATGAAAGGAATCCGCTTACGGATCTTCTGTTTGAATGGTATAAAGAATGCGGCTTAGAGAATATCGGTTTCGAATCTGATGACGTATATGATGAAAACTGTAATTATATAGGCAAAGGACCCGTAGGCCATTATGAATTGTTATCTGTTGTTTCCGAGATCGCATCGGAATTACAGAATGAGGGATTCATAACAAATAAATTCGGCAAAAAGCTGCCACTCATTATTCACGGGCTTGAATATGCATGGTTTGATATTGAGGCGACGAAACGCGGAAACCCTAACGGAGAAGCCGATACATTTTTGAAGGCATGTAAAGAACTTGGGCTTTCAGAATAGTTATTTCGGTTTGGCGATATTTATTTTACAGTCTCAACCTTAATCTGTTGAGAAATTACCCATTTCTTCATTGGGACAAGTTAGTGGGTCGAATACAAGCTTTTTATTTGACCTGCTGCTCCAAGGCATCGAGATAAACCCTGACGGGATTTGCGATATACGATTTGTTATAAGAAAAAAGCGTTCCAACGAGGTGAAACAAATGAAATGCAAAGAAGGCTTTGGCTGGAAAGCGTGGAGTGACGAAAACAACAATCGGTATTTCGGAGAATACGGCGGCGGTAT
>JAFWVC010000112.1 GCA_017518415.1 Clostridia bacterium | reverse complement strand
ATCTTTTGCCTGACGGCAAAAGGTGAAATCTTCGGGCGCTGCCCTCAGGTGAAATCGAACGCTGACGCGTTCGGTGAAATGAAATCCACCCACCGCCGTCGAGGCGATTTCACTGCCCGAATGGCAATTTCACCGCCACAGGCGATTTCACCCACCCCGCAGGGGTGGATTTCGTTGCCGACTGTCCTTTGGGACAGTCGGCTAATCGGAGGGGCTTTTTTGTTGAATCGGTTTTCATTCCGCCTCGGCGGCCTCTGCGGCGGTTTTGCGCCGGGCGCGGCGGCGCAGCCATAGCGCGCCTGCGCACCACGCGCCCGCCAGCAGCAGCGCAGCGGCCGAGATCAACAGCCCCTGCGTCAGGCCGGGCGTGCGGTAGGTGCAGCGGATGGTCACGCCTTCGCCGGCCGGGCAGAGCACCGCCATAAAGCCCACGCCGGCCTTAACCAACTCCGCCGGCTGCCCGTTGACCGTCGCCGACCAGCCCGCCTCATACGGCACGCTGAAAAAGACGAAGTTGTCCGCCGGCAGGTCGATCACGGCGGTGAAGCCCTCCCGGTCGGTCACAAACGAAGCGGCGGCGGTTGCGGCGCGGGCGGTGCAGTCCGTCAGATAGGCGGTCTGATAATAGCTGACCGCCGCCGTGTCGAGTGCCGGCAGCACGCCGGCGTACCGCTCGGCGTCCCCGTCCTCCAGCACCAGCGCTTTGAGCAGCACCTGCTCGCGGCGGAACTGGGCCAGTTCGTTGTAAGCGGAACGGGACAGCAAATGATCATAGGTAAAGCCCATCGGCACAAAATACTCGTTTTTGTACACGTAAAAGCCGTTCTGCTGGCCGTACGGCACAAAACCGGAGATGGCGCAGCGCCCGGTCTCGGTGTTGTAAAAGCGGTCTTCGTCCTTCTTTTTGTTCAGCAGCAGGTCGTCCTCATCGGCATATTCAAACAGCCAGCGCACCGAGGTCAATCCCCGCAGCGCGTAATGGGCCGTTCCCGGACGGGAAGCCACGCTGCGCGTGACGCCGATGGATTGGTAAAACTCCATCACAGAACCGGGCACGATGCTGTGGAACGCCTGAATGGTGGGCCGCTGCCAGAACATACCGAGATTGTCCATCTCGTCGTCAAAGTCGATGCGGCAGAAGACGTCCCCGTCCGGCAGCGCGATCTCGTCCGCGGCGTTGACGGCGCGCCGGCTGACGTATGCGTCGGAGTAATTGGTGTTCCCCTTGCCCAGCCCGATGTGCAGCCAGCCGAACAGCAGCGCCACGCCGCACAGGCACGCCAGCGTCAGGCGGAAGAAGAGGTCCCGGCGCCGGCGGTACAGATACATCAGCAGCGCCGCCAGAGCCAGACACAGCACCGTCAGCGCCACGTACACCCAAAAGCGGGGCGGATCCTTCATCAGGCCGTACACCGTCTCGCCCTGCTCGTTCTTCGTCGCGGTAAAACCGATAAACAGGGTAAACGCCCCCGTCACGCCGGCCGACCAGCCGAAGGCCCGCCGCCATTGTACGGGAATGTAGTCCCCCTCTTCCAGGCAGCGCACCGTGGCCAGCACCATCATCAGCACCATCATGTAATACCACCGGGCGTAATAGACGGCATTGAACAGCTGGAACATTGCATTGCACACCGGAATCAGCGCACACAGCAGGCAGATCAGCAACAGCCGCCGCAGCCAGTCGGTATGCCGGCGGGATTGAAAGTAAGCGATCACGCCGGTGCAGCCGAACAACGGCAACCAGGCCGACATCGACGCCCATTTGTTGTCCGAATCCGGAAAAAAGTTGGGCCGTGCCGGAATATCCTGCGGAAAGAAGAAAGAGTGAATGATGTCCCAGAACCGCTGCGGTCGGTCGTAGATCAGCATATCCCAGGCACCGAGAAAACTCTCGGTGCGTCTGTTCTGGATCACCGCCAGATAGGACGGCAGCAGGATCCCTGCCGCCGCCGCGGTGCCGAGCACCGCCTCCGCCGCCAGGCAAAGGAACTTTTTGACGTCGCAGTGAAAATCCGGCGCCCCGAGCCGCATAAGAAAATACAGCACCGCAAAGATCGCCTGGCCGATAAAAAAGTAATAGTTGGACAGGGCGGAGAAAAACACGGCAACCAGAAACACGCCCCGCCGGTTGTCGTTCACGCAGCGCTCCATCCCCCACAGCAGCAGCGGGAACAGGATGATCGCCTCGTGAAAATGGTTAAAAAACACGTTGTATAGCGAGAACCCGGAAAACGCGTACAGCAGCCCGCCCAGCAGCGCGTAGGCCGGCCGCACGAAGCGCCGCAGCCACAGGTATGCCGCTGTCGACGCGCAGGCAAACTTCAGGATCAGCAGCGGACCCATCAGGTACGGCACCGCCGCGCTCGGGAAGGGCAGCGTCAGCCAAAAGAACGGACTGCCCAGCAGATAAAAAGAGTAGGAACCGATGAAATTGGCGCCCAGGTCCGTCGTCCAGCTCCACCCGAACTCGCCGGCGCGCACGGCGTCGTGCGCCATCTGATAAAACGGGATCTGCTGCACGTTGAAGTCCCCGTAATAAATGAACAGCCCCTTGCCGTACAGAATAAAGGGCGCAAAGACAGCCGCCGCCAGCAGCAGCGCCATCCAGAAGGCCTGAAACGTCTTTTCACGCGGACGGGTCAAATCATGCGGCCGGCCCATAAGGGCACCTCCTTTATTCTTTTTCCAGTTTGGCGTAATTGGCCATGATGCGCTTTTCCCCCGCGCCGTCGAAGAGGACGGTCAGCATCGTGTCGCCGCCCATCGGCTTGGCCGCGCGGACCACGCCCCGGCCGAACACCTTGTGCCGCACGACCTGCCCCGGCTCGTACGCGGTACCCGGCGCAGCGGCCGGTTTTTGCGTGGACAGCACCGAGATATCGAGCCCCGCCGCGGCGCGCGGCGCCGGCCGGAAGTGCGGCGTCTGATCGTCGTCGTCAAAACGGCGTGCGCCGTCCTGAAAACTTCTGCCGCGCAGGCCGGACGTTCCCCATCCGTACGCGGGGACGCCCCGGCGGCGGTTCTGCCGGTCGAGCAGCCGGTCCGGAATATCGTCCATAAACCGGGAGGGGCGGTTGCGCATCGTGTTGCCGAACAACATCCGCCCGGCCGTGTGCAGCAGATACAACTGCTCCTTGGCCCGGGTGATCGCCACGTAGCAAAGGCGCCGGTCCTCTTCCAAATCTTCGGGTGTGAACAGACTCTGCTGGCTGGGGAAGATGCCCTCCTCAAACCCGGGCAGGAACACCACCGGAAACTCCAACCCCTTGGCGGCGTGCATCGTCATGAGCACGACGGCCGGGGCGTCGGCGTCGTAATTGTCGATATCGGTCATCAGGGCGTAATTTTCCAAAAATCCGCCCAGCGTAGGAGGTTCCTCCGGCCCGCACTCCTGCTCGTATTGCAGGATGGAAGAGGCAAACTCGCGCAGGTTTTCCACCCGCTCCTGCTCGCTTTCCCCCATATCTTGCCACATTTTCAGGTATCCGGTCTGTTCCAGCACCTGCTGATACAGCTCGTGCACCGGCACCTGCGGATCCTCCGCCAGTGCGCGCAGGCGGTCCATCATGCTAAAAAACAGCGCAGTCTTGGCGGCGCTGCGGGCGACGGAAGGATAATCCGCCGCGTGCTGCAGCACCTCGTACAACGTCAGGCCCATCCCGTCGGCGGCCTGCACGGCGGCCTGCACGGTCGCTTCGCCGATGCCGCGCCGCGGTTGGTTGATAATGCGCCGCAGACTGATCTGATCGGCCGGGTTGTAGAGCACGCGCAGATAGGCCGCCACGTCCCGGATCTCCTGCGAATCGGTAAACCGGTGGCCGCCCACAATGCGGTAAGGCACCCCGCTTTTGACCAGCGCCTGTTCCAGCGTGTTGGATTGGGCGTTCATGCGGTACAGCACTGCGTAATCCTTCCAGCTGCGGCCGGTGGCCACGCCGCTGACCACGGTATCGGCAATAAACGCGGCCTCCTGCTGCTCGTCATCGAGGGATACGTCGCAGATGCGCTCGCCCCTGGCGTTCTCGGTCCACAGCGTTTTGGGCTTGCGGGCAACGTTCCGGGCAATAACGGCGTTCGCCGCATCCAGAATCGTCTTGGTGGAACGGTAGTTCTGCTCCAGCCGGATGACGCGGCAACCGGTGAACTCTTCCTCAAAGTGCAGGATGTTTTCGATCGTCGCGCCGCGGAAACGGTAAATGCTCTGGTCATCGTCCCCGACGACGCAGAGGTTGCCGCTGCCGGCCGCCAGCAGGCTGATCAGCCGGTATTGGGCGTAGTTGGTGTCCTGATACTCGTCCACCATCAGGTACCGGAAGCGGCGCTGATAGGTTTCCCGCACGTCATCGGCGGTTT
>JAFWVC010000111.1 GCA_017518415.1 Clostridia bacterium | reverse complement strand
GGGTTCTCCGGTAAACGGTCGGGCGGCCGGGGGTGCCGGACCCCGGGACGGGGTCAGTCGGCAAACAACGGCGTGGAAAGGTACCGGTCGCCGGTATCCGGCAGCAGGACCACGATGAGCTTGCCCGCGTTTTCGGGCCGCTTTGCCAGCTCTATGGCCGCGAAGGCCGCCGCCCCGGAAGAAATACCGACCAGGATTCCCTCGCTTTTTCCGATCGCTTTTCCGGTGGCAAAGGCGTCTTCGTTGGAAACGGGGATGATCTCGTCATAGATTTTGGTATTGAGTACGTCCGGCACAAAGCCCGCGCCGATCCCCTGGATCTTATGCGGGCCGGCCACGCCGGTTGAAAGCACGGCGGAGGCAGCCGGTTCCACAGCGACGATTTTGACCTGCGGGTTTTTGGCTTTCAGGTATTCTCCGACCCCGGTCAGCGTGCCGCCCGTGCCGACCCCGGCGACAAAGACGTCAACCTTTCCGTCGGTATCTTCCCAGATCTCGGGACCGGTGTGTTCGCGATGGGCCGCCGGATTCGCGGGGTTGACAAACTGCCCGGGGATAAAGCTGTTCGGGATCTCGGCGGCCAGCTCGTTTGCTTTGGCAATGGCGCCTTTCATGCCTTTTGCGCCCTCGGTCAGCACGATCTCGGCGCCGTACGCCTTGATCAGCTGCCGGCGTTCGACCGACATGGTCTCCGGCATCGTCAAAATCAGGCGGTACCCTCTGGCGGCGGCTACGGAGGCCAGCCCGATGCCGGTGTTGCCGGAGGTCGGTTCGATGATGACGGAGCCCGCTTTGAGCTTACCGGTCGCTTCGGCCTGATCGATCATCGCCTTGGCGATCCTGTCTTTGACGGAGCCGGCCGGGTTGAAATATTCCAGCTTGGCGACGACTTTTGCGGTCAGGCCGTATTTTTTTTCGATATGAGTCAGTTCCAGCAGCGGCGTTTTGCCGATCAGTTGATCGGCAGAAGTATAAACGTGAGACATAAAACACATTCCTTTCAAAGTTTGATTTTTGATTTGTTATTTTGTGGTTGCAAAAGCGTAACAAGCGCGACATCGAAAGCTTCGTGCCGGTTTCATCGGGCGCACCTCACCGGATGGATTCAAAGCCCTGCGCCAGGTCGGCCAGAATATCGTCGATATGTTCGGTGCCGATGGAAAGGCGCACGGTGGCCGGCGTGATGCCGGAAGAAAGCAGTTCTTTTTCGCTCAGTTGGCTGTGCGTGGTGGAAGCCGGGTGAATGACCAGAGACTTGACGTCGGCCACGTTCGCCAGCAGGGAGAACAGTTTGAGGCTTTCGGTAAACTTTCTGGCGTCCTGCGCCGACCCCTTGACTTCAAAGGTGAAAATGGAGGCGGCACCGCGCGGAAAATATGCGTCGTACAGTTCCTTTGCCCGGCCGCCTGCGAGCGACGGATGGTTTACCTTTGCCACCTGCGGATGGTTTTTCAGGTATTCCACCACCCGGAGCGCGTTTTCAACATGGCGTTCCACACGCAGCGAGAGCGTTTCCAGCCCTTGCAGCAGCAGGAAGGAGTTGAAAGGGGAAATGGCCGCGCCCTGGTCGCGCAGAAGGGTGGTGCGGAGCTTGATGATGTAAGCGAGATTGCCGGCCGCCTGCGTGAATACTACGCCGTGATACGATGGGTTCGGCTTGGAAAGGCCGGGGAACTTATCGTTCTGCGCCCAGTCAAACTTCCCGGCGTCCACGATCAGGCCGCCCATGACCGTTCCGTGCCCGCCGATAAACTTGGTGGCGGAATGGACGACCACGTCCGCACCGTATTCGATCGGCCGGAGCAAAAACGGGGTGGCAAAGGTGTTGTCCACCACAAACGGAATGCCGTGCCTGTGGGCAATATCGGCGATGGCTTGCAGGTCAATGACGTTGGAATGAGGGTTGCCGAGCGTTTCGGCATAAAGAAGTTTGGTGTTCGGCTCAATGGCCCGCTCAAAGTTTTCCGGGTCGGAGGGATCTACAAAGGTCGTCGTCAGCCCCTGCTCGCGCAGCGTGTGGGAGAGCAGGTTGTGCGTGCCGCCGTATACGTTGACGGAGGAGACGATGTGGCTGCCGGCCGTTGCGATATTCTGGATGGCATAGGTGATCGCCGCCGAGCCGGTCGCCACCGCCAGGGCCGCGGCGCCGCCTTCCAGCGCGGCAATGCGTTTTTCCAGCACGTCGGAGGTGGGGTTCATCAACCTGGTGTAGATGTTGCCGCCTTCGGTCAGGCCGAAACGGCCCGCCGCCTGGGCGCTGTCTTTAAAGACGTAGGAGGTGGTGGCGTAAATCGGCACGGCGCGCGCATCGGTCGCAGGGTCGGGCGCTTCCTGCCCGGCGTGGATCTGTACGGTTTCAAACTTATATGAACTCATTTGAATCATTCCTTTCGTTTTATTGGATAAGCGGTGGTTCCGGCGTCAACAGCGGCCGTACATTCGGCCGAAGCGGAAGTTGGCGCGCACCAGACGTTCGAAATGATGATTCATACGCTCCGGCGCCTCTCTTTCTGTGATGATGTGTGCAGTATAGCACGCAATTCCTACTTTGTCAATAGGTTTTATAAGAATATTTGAAATATTTTTTCGGGAGACATTTCTGCCTCCCGAATCCGTTGCTTATATGCTGTAATTGTTGCCTGCCTTTTCCGCCTGTTTATCCAGAATATCCTGCAAGGTGATGCTGTTGAGGTATTCGGTTTCGACTTTTTGCAGGCCTTCCCATACGAACAGGGTCGCGCATTCGCCGCAGCGCGGGCAGGTGTTGACCTCGCCTTCGAGGCAGGATACCGGCGCCAGCGTGCCTTCGGTGGCGCAGAGGATCTCCCTGACCGTGTACTCCCGGGGCGGTTTGACGAGGCGATATCCGCCGGCCGATCCGCGGGAGGTCTGCAGCAGGGCCGCCCGGTTGAGGATCGGTATGATTTGTTCCAGATATTTTTTGGAGATCTCTTGCCGCTGAGCAATGTCTTTGAGGGAGACGAAGCCGTCTTTTTGATGCTGCGCCAGGTCCGCCATCATCCGCAGCGCGTATCTGCCTCTTGTTGAAATCATCCCTGATCCCTGCCTTTTCGCCCTTCATTATACCATAGGTTTAGTAGGCTTTCAATAGGATAAAGAAAGAATCATCCCGGCGGGCGGCACTTCACGAGGAAAAGCCTCGCTTACGCGAGGCTTTTCTGAGAATGAAATATATTTTAGATCGGGTTACAATTCTATCTTCTCCATTTTAGCTGTATATGCTTTGAAAATACTCTGCAAAGCTTCTGCGGCAGATTCTTGAGTCGTGTAACCCATTAGAAGCTTATCTCCTCCTTGCGCAGGTATTGAAACAGCAAACATGGGAGGATTGCTGATTCTGCTCATGCAAGTAACACGTCCTTCGCCGTAAAATCTGACTACGGTCGTTTTATCGCGCCCGATAACCAAAAGTGAATGCTCGTCTTTGTTGTTGTGCGCATACAAATATTTCGGCAGCAATTCTGAAAGCGCGTCATCCAGAGCGTCCTCGATAATAGCAGGCAAAGACTCTTCTATCGAAGAAGATATGATTTCTTTTATTTTCTGCATATAATCGGTATTTTCACTCGTTTTTTCAATTCCGAAAAGCTGTTCAAGCGTTATTCCGAGCGCGCAGGCGATAGGCGGGATCAGATCGACGCCGGGCGAAGACACGCCGGCTTCCCATTTGGAAACGGTGCGGTTGGTCACTCCGACAGCCTCTCCCAGCCGCTCTTGGGTCAGATGTTTTTCTTTTCTGTATTTAGCGATCTGTTCTCCGATATTCATATATCCCGCCTCCTTTTCTTGCCTTGATTATAACAGAGTAGGCACGGGAAGTAAACACATTGTTCGG
>JAFWVC010000011.1 GCA_017518415.1 Clostridia bacterium | reverse complement strand
TCATGCAGAATGAATGGGCCGGCGCGCAGGCCTTCTCCTCCTTCGACACCTATCTGGCCCCCTTCGTCAAGGTGGACAACCTTTCCTTCCACGACACCAAAAAGTGCATCGAATCCTTCATCTTCGGCGTCAACACGCCCAGCCGCTGGGGCACGCAGGCACCCTTCTCCAACATCACGCTCGACTGGGTGGTCCCGGCCGATCTGGCAGAGTTGCAGGCCATCGTCGGCGGCAAGGAGATGCCGTTCAAGTATAAAGACTGCCAGAAAGAGATGGATATGGTCAACAAGGCCTTCATCGAGATCATGATCGAAGGCGACGCCAACGGCCGCGGTTTCCAGTACCCGATCCCCACCTATTCCATCACCCGCAATTTCGATTGGTCCGAAACGGAGAACAACAAGCTGCTGTTTGAGATGACGGCCAAGTACGGCACGCCGTATTTTTCCAACTATATCAACTCCGATATGGAACCGAGCGACGTGCGCAGCATGTGCTGCCGCCTGCGGCTTGACCTGCGGGAGCTGCGTAAAAAATCCGGCGGCTTCTTCGGCAGCGGTGAAAGTACCGGCTCGATCGGCGTGGTAACCATCAACATGCCGCGCATCGCCTACCTGTCCGAGAACGAGACGGAGTTCTACCGCCGGCTGGACAAGATGATGGACATCGCCGCGCGCTCTCTCAAAACCAAACGCACCGTCATCACCCGCCTGCTGGACGAAGGGTTATACCCCTATACCCGCCGGTATCTCGGCACCTTCAACAACCACTTTTCCACCATCGGTCTGGTCGGCATGAACGAAGCGTGCCTGAACGCCAAGTGGATCGGCAAGAGCCTGGTCGAGCCCGAGGCCCAGGAGTTTACCAAGGACGTGCTCAACCACATGCGCGAGCGGCTGTCGGACTATCAGGAGCAGTACGGCGACCTGTATAATCTGGAAGCCACCCCGGCCGAATCCACCACCTACCGGCTGGCCAAGCACGACGTCAAGCGCTTCCCGGACATTATCACCGCGTCGGACAAAGGGCATACGCCGTATTATACCAACTCCTCCCACCTGCCGGTCGGCTACACCGCCGACATCTTCGAGGCGCTGGATATTCAGGACGATTTGCAGACGCTGTACACCTCCGGCACCGTGTTCCACGCCTTTTTGGGCGAGAAGATGCCCAGCTGGAAGGCCGCGGCCGAGCTGGTACGCAAGATCGCCGAAAACTACAAGCTGCCGTATTATACGCTGTCCCCCACCTACTCGGTGTGCCGGGAGCACGGCTACCTGACCGGCGAAGTATACGAGTGCCCGCACTGCGGCTCGAAGACCGAAGTGTACAGCCGTATCACCGGTTATTACCGTCCGGTACAGAACTGGAACGACGGCAAGGCGGAAGAGTTCCGCAACCGCAAGCTGTACGATATCCCCAACTCTAAACTGCGCCGCAACGGCTGCCCGGCCGACGCCCCCGCGGACGGCGCAAAGGCGGAACCCGCCGCGCCGCAGCCGGCCGCCGAAGGCAGCACCGTCCTGCTGTTCAAAACGCCCACCTGCCCCAACTGTAAAGTAGCCGCCGCCCTGCTGGACAAGGCGGGCATCGTCTACACCGCGCTCAACGCCAATGAGGAGCGCGAGCTGGTGGAACAATACGGCGTCAAGCAGGCGCCTACGCTGGTGGTCACCGGCGCCGCCGGGGTCGAAAAGTTCCGCGGCGTGTCCGACATCAAGGCGTATCTCAATAACCGCTGAAAAAAGACCGGCAACCGGGCGGAGATCATAAAAGGGTTTCCGCCCGGTTTTATTCCGGAGAAAGAGGATGCTTATGTATGACGTCATCGTGATCGGCGGCGGACCCGCCGGTATGACCGCCGCGCTGTACGCGCAGCGCAACGGCAAAAGCGCGCTGGTGATCGAAAAAGGCGGCTTCGGCGGCCAGATCACCCATTCCCCGAAGGTGGAGAACTACCCGGGCACCTATTCCATGAGCGGCAACGAGTTTGCCGACCGCACGCTGGACCAGATCCTGCGGCAGGGCGCCGAGATCGAGATCGCCGAGGTGACCGCCATCCGTGACGAGGGCGGCCAAAAAGTCGTCGTCACCGAGGACGGGGCGGAGTTTGCGGGCAAAACGGTGGTCATCGCCACCGGCGTCAAACACCGGATGCTCGGTCTGGAAGGCGAGGAAGACCTGGTCGGCGAGGGTATCTCGTTCTGCGCCGTATGCGACGGCGATTTTTATGCCGGCAAGACCGTTATCGTCGCGGGGGGCGGCAATTCCGCCTTGCAGGAGGCCATCCTGCTGGCCGAAAAATGCAAAAAAGTCATTTTGCTGCAGGACTTGCCCGCATTTACCGGGGAAACGCAGCTGCAAAAGGTACTGTTTGCCAAAACCAACGTGGAAGGCATCACCGACACGCGCATCCTGCGCCTTGTCACCGAGGACGGCAAGCTGTGCGGCGTGGAGTTTGAGACCCGCAGCACCGGAGAAAGCCGCCGCGTGCTGGCCTGCGACGGGCTGTTCGTCGCCATCGGGCTGATCCCGGAAAACGGACCGTTCGCCGCGCTGGCCGACCTGAACGAGTACGGCTATTTTGCCTCTGACGAAAATTGCCTGACCAGAACGCCCGGCGTCTTCGTCGCCGGCGACTGCCGCTCCAAGCGCATCCGCCAGGTTGCCACCGCGATTGCGGACGGCGCGACCGCCGCACTGGCCGCCTGCCGCTATATTGATATGCTGTAACGTGCCTCCCGGCAGAAAAACACCGCCCGAGGGACACTTGCCGTATAGCAGGTGTCCTTCATATTCAGCACAATATCAATGATTGCTTGTATTATAAACAATGAATTGATAATTGTTTTTTCGCAAAAAAGCGTTATAATTGAGTTGCACCGGTGAAAAATGAAAAAACATAGAGGTGAATTGTATGCAACTTGAATTAGGACAAAAGATTCGTGAACTCCGTCATCGCGACGGACGTACACAGGAAATGCTTGCAGACGCTTTAGGCGTAACTTCACAAGCAATCTCGCGCTGGGAGGCGAACGGCGGTTATCCTGATATGGAAATGATTCCGTCGATAGCCAACTATTTCGGCGTTTCAATCGACGAGCTGTTTGGATATGAAAACGACCGCGAGCGAAAAATCGACGCGATCATTGAACAGTCAGAGAAACTTCATCAAGTGGATCAAGGCAAAGACGTAGGGACGGATGAATGCATCGCATATCTACGCGACGCTCTGATCGAATTCCCGGGAAACGAGCAGATAATGATGCGGCTTGCGGTGGTTCTGCGTGACGCGGGTTTCGTACGATACGGTCAGCACCCTATCTGGGATGAAAACGGTTATTTTGCCGAGGATGTTGAACTGCACAGAAAAAACGAATACTGGAAAGAAGCGACAAAGCTGCTTGAAAAGCTGAACGTCACCGCGTCTGAGAAATTGCTTCATAACGTGCGTTGTGAGCTTCTTATGCTGTATGACCTCACCGGTGAATACGATAAAGCTGAAGCGCTGGCTCTGACCTTTCCCGAGGGAAATATGAACCGCGCAGCGGCACTCACCTTTGCCGCCGACGGACAAAAGCGAGTAGAATACGCCGGGAAGCGCCTGCTTTCGCTCTTTGAGGAACTGATCGGGCAGATGGTCTCCACTGCGCAGCTCTGCAAAAAGAACTTCGATGACCACACGGCGCTGGACGCCGTGCAAAATGCGATCGAACTGTCAAAAATGTTCTTTACGGACGGCAATTTCGGAGACTTTCACGGAACGCTTGTCACGCTTTATCTCTACCTTTCTTCTCTGCAATGGCGCGCGGGACTGGACGACGACGCCTTCGCGTCGCTCGATATTGCGCTCGATCACGCAAAAAGATTTCAAGCGCTTGCCGACAAACGGGACGCATACTACACAACGCCGCTGCTGCGTTTCGTTGCTATCAAGACCGCAGGCATCAGCCGCGATCCGCTGACGCTCGCAGAGGACTGGCCGTGGTGGTCTGCCCCCGATCCCGGGGATATCGAAAACGAGATAAAATCCGATCCGCGCTGGGACGAATGGGTAAAACGAACAAAGGAATAGCCGGCAAAAGCACGAGGCGGGGAGTGATCCCCGCCTCGCAGAGCGCAAAGCCCTTTTGATGACCGCGGTTGTCAAAAGGGCTTTTGCGTTGGTTTCGTGGAAAACAACACATATTAAACCATTTTCTAAAACAAGTGAAAAAACTCGGGACGCCTGCTTTATCGCAGGCGTCCCGACGGGCGGTGTTTTTTTTGTGACGGGCCGGATGCCCGCCGCATGGATCATTATATAAAAAAAGAGTTTGTTGACTTTGCCGGGGATCGGCGGTATAATATTTTTTTAGAGATCAATATAAAAGTGAGGTCATATCATCATGAAAGTTTCCCCTTCGATCCTGACCTGTGACTTTGCCTACGTGGCCAAAGAGTTCCAGTTTGTCGAAGACACCGGCGCCGACATGATCCACGTTGACGTGATGGACAGCGTCTTCGTGCCGAACATGAGTTTCGGCCCGCCGGTGCTGGCCTGCATGCGCAAAGTGACCGACATGTTTCTGGACGTGCATCTGATGATGCAATATCCGGACCGCATGATCCCGGCCTTTATTAAAGCCGGGGCGGATTTGCTGAACATTCACCTGGAATGCTCCTCCCCCATTGATGAAACACTTGACACCATCCGCAACGCCGGCGTCAAGACGGGCCTGACCATCAAGCCGGCTACCCCGGCCGAAGCCGCTTTCCCGTATCTGGACAAGTTGGACCTGGTATTGGTCATGACGGTCGAACCGGGCTTCGGCGGGCAGAAGTTCATGGCCGATATGATGCCCAAGGTGGCCGCGCTGCGCGCTGAGATCGACCGCAGGGGCCTGAAAACCAAGGTGGAAGTGGACGGCGGCATCAACGCTGAAACGGCGCCCGTCGCCGCGGCGGCCGGGGCGGATATCGCCGTGGTCGGCAGCGCGCTGTTCAACGCGGCGGATCCCAAGGCTCTGGTGGCCGCCATTCAGAAACTGTAACATTTTTGCAGCCGGGTCAGTGCATCGCCGATGCAGCAGGCCCGGCCATACTCCTCTATATGCGCGGCTACCGTGTCCCCGGTGCCGGCGGCTACCGCCGTTTCGCACAGCAGCTGCTGCAGGACCGGCGCGCGGCCGTAAATCAACAGAAAAAAGCCCCGCTCCGCCCGGTATAAGGAGGCGTAGGGCAGGCCGGTCAACCCCGGCAAACCGCCGGCCAGCTGCAGCAGACTGTCGCTGTCCGGCAGCCAATAAGCCGCCGGGCCCTCGGTACGGGGCGGCTTGCCGGCGTCGGCAGGCGCGGCCGTAAAAATCAGCAAATACCCGTTGCCGGTGCCGAGCACTTCCAGCGTCAGGCCGCCGGTGGCCCGGAAGTCTGTCTTTTCCCGTGCGCTGTGCAGGATCTGCCGCAGTGCCCCGCGGGCCGATCCGTCGGTCCAGACCGGCGCTTCCCCAAGGCCCATACGCACGGTGTCCTGCGCGGTGAGCCACACGTATAACGCCCCGCACGGGCTGTATTCCATCCGCACGGCGATCTTCCCCTTTCCGTCGTTTTTTGTTTCAGTATCATCATATTAACCGGACAGGCTGCCCGTTATACGGCATCCGCGTCCGAACCGTTCGACTTTTTTCGAAAGGAGGATCCGTCTATGCCGCTGCACGGAGGCATTGCCCCGGCTTTTCAAAAAGGGCAGGCTCTTTTCCGCCCCGTCGTGCCGCTGGCCGTACCGCGTCAGGTCTGGCTGCCGTTGGCCTACGGCACCGATGCGGCGCGTTCACCCGCCTGCGAGATCGGCGATACCGTGATGCGCGGCCGGCCGATCAGCGTACCGGAACAAACCGGCGAACCGGTGCTGCCCTGCAGCGTCACCGGCGTGCTGACCGATATCCGGCCGCTGACCCATCCGCTGTACGGCGTACTTTCCTGCGCGGTGCTGGACGTAACAGACGCGCCGGTGCCTGCCTGGGACGCGCCGACGCAGCCGGATCCGCCTTTCACCGCCGCACAGATCATCGAGGCGGCGCGGCTGGCCGGCATCATCGATGAGCACGACGGCATCCCTCTGTTCGAAAAACTGAAAGAAGCGGCCGACAGCGGCTGCACGGTCCTGGCGGCCGATGCCGCCGCACCGGAACCGTTCGACTGTGCCGCGCCGGCGTTGCTCACACAGCATCCGGAACCGTGTCTGACCGGGCTGCAGGCAGCTGCACGGGCGGTCGGCGCCGCGGAAACGTATATATCCGTCTATCTGCCGGGGCGGCTGCGCCGGCAGCTGAAACGGCGGCTCGGCCCCAAAGTTCTGTATCAGATCCCGCCCGTGTACCCTGTACGGCGTTTTGCGCCGGTGCGTGACGATACGGCGGTCTGCGTCGTGGGCCTGCAGGCGTGCCTTGC
The DNA here is from genome assembly GCA_017518415.1 of Clostridia bacterium. Lineage (GTDB taxonomy): Bacteria > Bacillota > Clostridia > Oscillospirales > Acutalibacteraceae > RGIG6098. Next base: position 26,570 of record JAFWVC010000011.1, on the reverse strand, counting down.
CTTGTACCGCGCGCTGTATCTGTGCGAACCGGCCTGCACCGGCGTAGTCACCGTGACCGGCGATGCCGTCGAGCGGCCGCAGAACCTGCTGGTGCCCTACGGCACGCCCGCCGGCGATCTGCTGGCAGCCTGCGGGGCGGATGCCGGAAAAGGTCTGCTGATTTTCGGCGACGCCTTTACCGGCGTGCCCGGCACGCCGGATCTGCCGGTTTTGCCGGGGATGACCTGCCTGCTGCTGATGAAGGAACAACCGGCGGCGGCCGGCGTATGCATCGGCTGCGGCCGGTGCGCCCACGCCTGCCACACGGGGCTGCTGCCCTATGAGATCGCCCGCCGGTACGAAAACATGCAATATGCGCGCCTGCCGGCCCTGCAGCCGGACCGGTGTGACGGATGCGGCGCCTGCGCCGCCGTATGTCCGGCCCGGCGGCCGCTGACCGCAATGGTTCTGCAGGCAGCCGGAAGCGGCGATGTGGTATTGGAATGGAGGCAAAGCGATGACTAAGCACGCCCCCTTTATACATACCGGCGAGCGGTCCGTCCTGTTTCAACTGGACGTGCTGCTGATGCTGGCTGTTCTGACGCTGATTTCCTACGTGTTCTATGGTTGGCGGCCGGTGCTGCTGATCCTGTGCGGAATGGCCTGCGCCACGCTGTGCGAGCTGCTGGGCTGCCTGCTGCGGCGCCGCCGGATCGACCCGTCGGATCTGTCCTGCGCCGTCACCGGCGCGCTGGTCGCCATGATGATGTCCCCGACGGCGCCGTATTGGCTGCCGGCGGTGGCTGCCGCCTTTGCCGTTTTGCTGGTCAAATTGCCTTTCGGCGGCACCGGGCGCAACCTGTTCAACCCCGCGGCGGCCGGCGTCGCCTTTGTAACGGTGCTTTTCCCCGCATATATGACCTCTTTTCCGGCTGCCTCGCTGAACATGCAGGCGCTGCCGCTGACCGGTACGGCCGAGCTGCAAACGGTCACCTCGCCGGCCGGCCAATGGCTCAGCAGCGGCACACTGTCCCTGACGTGGGGCGACTGGCTGTTGGGCGAGTTTTCCGGCCCGATCGGCGCGGCGGCCGGCATTGTAATCGCCGCGTGCGCCATTTATCTGTTTGTACGGCGCACCGCCGCCCCGTCGCTGACGCTGTCTTTTCTGCTTACCTGCACCGCCGGCGCGCGGCTGCTTTGTCAGGACTGGCAGCAGGCGCTGCTGCTCATCGGGGCGACGCCGATTTTCTTCGCATCGGTCTTTTTGCTGACGGACCCGGTCACGTCGCCGCATAACACACCCGGGCGGATCCTGTATGGCATGGCGGCCGCCGGCATCGTACTACTCATGCGCCGCTACTGCGCGTATGAGGAAACGGTATGCTTCGCTTTGCTGCTGGCCAACGCTACGGCGCCGCTGTTTGACCGGCTGGGCGGTTTGCTGCTGCGCCGGCTCGATAGCCGGCGGCACCGGGAGGTGGAAGGATGAAACGCACCTCTTTTCTGCCCCGCTTTGCGGAAACGGTCTTTTTGCGCAACATCGTGCTGATGCAGGGGCTGGGCCTGTGCCCTATCATCGCCGTGTCCACCAACCTCAAATACGGCGTAGCGCTCACGCTGTGCACCGCGGCCGTCCTGCTGCCGACCAGCCTTGTCATGTCGCTGGCGGGGCGGCATCTGCCCTCCCGCCTGCGCCCGCCGCTGTACACGCTGGGCGCAACGGTCCTGCTGCTGGGCGCCGGATGGCTGATCAACCGCTGCATTTCTCACGAACTGTACGCAGCGCTGTATCTGTACCTGCCGCTGATGGCAGTCAACACCATCTTTTCATTTTATGCCGGCCGGTACGAAGTCCACGGGCGACCGGGCCACGCACTGCTGGATGCGCTGGCCGCCTCCTGCGGGTTCGGGCTGGTTATCTGCCTGATCTCCTGCCTGCGCGAGCTGCTGGCGTACGGCACCCTTTGGGACGTGCCGCTGTCCGTTCCGTTTACCTTCTCGCAGGCGGCACTGCCCTTCGCCGGCTTTTTGCTGCTGGGTTTGATGGGCGGCCTGCTGCAGCGGCTGACCGGTCGGCCGTTTAACGCGGCCCCGGGCGAGGAAGGGGGTGCCGCCAAATGATCTGGCGTGAAACGCTGCTCTGTTTTCTGACGGCCGCCCTGCTGCAAAACATCGTACTTTCCACCGGGTTCGGCGCCTCGATGCTGCTGCGCACGCTGCACCGCAGCCGGGACACTCTCGTCTTCTCTTTACTGTTGATGCTGTTTGCCGTCAGCACCGTGTTGCTTGCCTATCCGATAGATATGGCGCTGGGCACGAGCTGGAACATCAAGCTGCTGCGGCCGGGCATCGTCGTGGCGATTACCGCCGTTTTGTACGGGCTGTTTTCTCTGCTTTTCCGGCACCTGCTGCCCCGGTTTTACACCCGGTACGGCCGGTTTTTCCCATTGGCTGCATTCAACAACCTGGTCATCGCGGTGGCGCTGATCATCAACCACCGGGCGGCAGTCACCCTGCTGCCCGCCGTGGGCATTGCGCTCGGCGCGTGCGCGGGCTTTCTGTTCCTGTCGCTCTGCACGCGGGAATGTGTGGACCGCACCGATCACCCTGATATGCCGTACGCCTTCCGCGGTATGCCGGTCTCCCTGCTGTATCTGGGGATCCTGGCGCTCGGGTTTATGGGTTTTGCCTCCTCCTACTCTATCTGAAAGAAGGGTGCGCCGTGAAACAAAAGAAGATACGCCGCTATAAAGGCAATTTGTTCGCCCGCACCCGCCGGCGCTGGCCGCTCGTGCTGCTGACGCTGGTACTGTTCCTGCTGCTGGCGGCCGCCCTTGCATGGGCTGTGGTGACTATGCTGCGCACCGGGCGTGCGGACGGCCCCTCCTCCTCAGCGCCGACGGCACCGACACAGACACAGCCGACGACCGCGCCCACTTCTGCGCCGACGACCGCGCCCACCTCTTCGCCGACGACTGTGCCGACAACCGCGCCCACCTCTTCGCCGACGACCGGCATATCGGGCGAAGCCATTGCGGCGCTGGCCCGCACACTGGTAGATAAGGAATATGTTTCCATGGGCAACGGGCCGGATGTATTCGACAACTACGGGTTGGTCTATTATTGCCTGAAAACCTGCGGCGTGGAGCAGGCCTCCCGCCGGATCACCCGGCTGCTCCGGGACGGGGCCGAGGTGGCTGCCGGCGCCTGGCAGCCCGGCGACGTCGTATTTTTCTCCAACAATATGGACGGCAACGCCGACTACATGGGCATCTACGTGGGAGACGGGCTTTTTATAGCCTCCAACAGGCCCGGCGTACCATCCTGTTCGTATAAGATGAGCAACCCCTATTTTGCGCAGCGTTACGTTGCCGCCCGGCGCTTTGCCTGAGGGAATAAGATGAAACGATCGATTTTTGCGGAGAGCGCATGCTGGCTGCGATGCGGTTTTCTGTTGTATACGGCGGCCGTGATTCTGCTGTATCTGCTTGTCGACCCGGCGGCTGCCGCAGCCGTCGTCTGTGACTGGCTCTCGGTCGCGCTACGCGCCGTCATCGGCGTGCAGGACGCGCAGATCCCGCTCTGGATCGGCCGGGTGGCACTGCATACCGCGGCGTGCGGCGGGACCTGCCTGCTGTGCCGGCTGAGCACATGGAGGCACGGTGTTCCGGCCCGGCGCAGCATCCTTTTGTGCGCGGGGCTGTGTGCGGTTCTTGCCCCGGTGCCGTGCATCGGGGCGCTGCTGCGCGGCGGGCCGGCGGCATGGATCGACGCGCTGCTCTGCCTCGGCTGCAGCGGATGCGTCCTGCTGGCGATCCTGCTGTGGTGCGCGGCATGGCGGCGGTTTCCGCAATGGCTCAACCGGGAAACCGTGACCTACGTCGTTTTCGGCGCATTGACCACGCTGATCAACGTGGTGCTGGCCAACCTCAGCTATCAGGCTTTTCTGACGGTGATGTCGCCGGTCGCCGCCAACCTTGCCTCCAACGTCCTGGCATGGACGGGAGCGGTCATCTTTGCCTTTTTTGTCAACCGCATCTTTGTGTTCCGCAGCCATACCCGCGGCCGGCAGGCCCTGCGGGAGTGCGGGCTGTTTATGGCCGCCCGGCTGTTCTCTTTTGCGATCGACGCGGCCGGCATGGTACTGCTGGTAGACGGGATCGGCTGCCCGTACGGATTTGCCAAAATCGCCATGAATATTATTGTGCTGATCCTGAATTATATTTTCAGTAAAAAGGTCATTTTCCGTCCTCCGTCACAGAACGGGCGCCGGGACCTTGAATAAAACGACACAAAACCGTAAAGGAGTGCCATATGATGGATACCGAAAAAATCGAACAGGCCGTTCGCCAACTGTTGGAGGCGATCGGCGAAGATCCCGACCGGGAAGGCCTGCGGGAAACGCCGCAGCGCGTCTCCCGGATGTGCCGGGAAGTCTTTTCCGGTATGGAATAGGATCCCTGCGTGCATCTGAAGATGTTTGACGAGGGCGATTCCGACGAGATGGTCACGGTACGCAACATTCCGCTGTACTCGCTGTGCGAGCACCACCTGCTCCCCTTCACCGGGGTGGCTCATATCGCCTACCTGCCCGGCCAGGGCAAGGTGATCGGGCTGTCCAAACTGGCGCGCATCATCAACACCTTTGCACGGCGGCCGCAGGTGCAGGAGCGGCTGACGGCGCAGATCGCCGATTTCCTGTACGAAAAGCTGCAGGCGAAGGGCGTCGCCGTCGTGATTGAAGCGGAACACCTGTGCATGACGATGCGCGGCATCCGGGCGGCCGGTGCCATCACGCAGACCTCCGCGCTGCGCGGCCGGATGAAGGCGGACGCGCGCACCCGGGCCGAAACGATGGCCCTGCTGACCCGCCGCGACGGATGATGACAAACGCCCCGGATTCCGGGGCGTTTGCAGGATATTTTGCAGGATATACCGTGACAGAAAAAATACGCCTGCCGTTCCATGACGGCAGGCGTTGTTTTTGAAAAAAAGGTGCGGATCAGCGGTTCCGGTTGAAGATCTTCAGCAGATCGCCGTCGTCCAGATCGTCGTCCTTATTGCCGAAGAAGCCGGGGATCTCGGGCCCTTTTTCTTCTTTGACGTCTTTCGCGGTGGTGGCGTTGGCGCTTTCCTCATCAAAGCCGGTGGCGATAACGGTCACGTACAGCTCGTCCGCCAGTTTCTCGTCAAACGCAAGACCCCAGATGATATTCGCATCCGGATGGGCCGCGTTGGCAATCAGTTCGGAAGCCTTCTGCACGTCGTCCATATCCACGTCGGGCGAAGAGGTGATGTTGATGATCACACCGCGCGCACCGTTGATGGTGGTTTCGAGCAGCGGACTGTCGATGGCGGCCTGCGCGGCCACCTCCGCCTTGTCCTTGCCCTCGCCGTACCCGATGCCCATGTGCGCATAGCCGGCGTCCTTCATAATGGCGGTAACGTCCGCAAAGTCAAGGTTGACGAAAGCATCCATCGTGATCAACTGAGAAATCGACTGCACGCCCTGACGCAACACGTCATCCACCTTGGCAAAGGCCTCGGACATCGGCAGTTTTTGCTCTTTGAAGTTCTGCAGCCGCTCGTTGGGGATGATGACCAGACTGTCCACATGCTCCCGCAGGGTGGCAATGCCGTTTTCCGCCTGCTCCATGCGGCGGCGCCCTTCAAACGCAAAGGGTTTGGTCACGATCGCGACCGTCAGGATGTTCAGGTCGCGGGCGATCTCCGCTACGACGGGGGCCGCACCGGTACCGGTACCGCCGCCCATGCCGGCTGTGATAAAAACCATATCGGTCCCTTTCAGGGCCGCCGTAATCTCGTCTTTACTCTCTTCCGCGGCGCGCTGCCCCCGCTCCGGATTGGAGCCGGCACCCATGCCGCGGGTCAGTTTTTCACCGATCTGGATCTTTTGGGTGGCCATCGAACGGTTCAGTGCCTGCCGGTCGGTATTGATGGACAAAAACTCTACGCCCTGCAGACCGGAGCTGACCATACGGTTCACGGCGTTCCCGCCGCCGCCGCCCACGCCGACGACTTTGATCTGTACGACATCCATCGTTTCGTTGTCATACGTAAAAGACATGAAACAACATCCTCTCCGGGTACCGTCCTTTGCCGGACAGAACCCCAAAAATCCACCAAGTTAGATACAAGCATATTGTATCATGCCATGGGATAAATTGCAACTGCTTTTTTTACTGAAAATCAAATAAATTGTTTGTATAAATCCTTACATCCCCTAAATGTTGTGGATGATCAGGGCTCGGGAGTAAAATACGCCTGCGGAGAAAGGTTTTCCGGGTCGGCAAAAGCGCGCAGATCGTACACGGCGCGCACGTGGGCGCCGTACTTCTCCAACAGCGGCGGCAGCGACGAGGCGGCCAGACGGATCTGATACTCCGCCTTGGACAGGCTGCCCAGCAGCAGCGTGATCTGGCCGCGCCACATCAAGCGGACGGCGCCCGGCGTCAGATCCATCTCTCCGACGTCCTCCAACCCGTTTTGCAGGCAGGCGTCCCGCAACGTAAGCACCGCCTTCAGGTCCTCCGGCAGCAGGGCCGGACGGCCGACGTCAGCGTCCGGTGCGAGAGTGACCCCGCACAGGTACAGATGCCGCAGCGGATAAACTCCCTCCCGCGGGAGACACAGCAGACCGCGGCCGTTGCTGCCCACAACCAGCCACTCGTCCCCCAAAGCGACGGCGGCGAGCTCCTGCGTTTCGGTCACGGTGATCTGCACCCGGTCATACGCGGGCTTGTCGATGCTGACCCGGTCAATATACGGGTAGCGCGCCAACAGATTTTCCACGGCGCGCTGTTCCCGGACGCCGAACACGCTTTGCCCCACCGCGATCTGGCTGGTGGCGATCAGCTCCTGCGGGTCGTACCGGGTGTCGCCGCTGACTGTCACCTCCTTGATCCGGAACAGGCCGAGGGACGTATCCTGCTGCTCCGGCGTGCCGAGCAGCAGCCAGACGATACCGCCCGTGACCAGCAGCAGAGCGACAAACAGGATCAGCGCCAGCCGCGCAAGGCTGTACCGCCGGCGTTTTTTCGCACCGGCGGCGGTATTCTTTTTGATTTGCGTTTCCTTGTTCATACGTCTCTCCGCCGCACACAGGCTCCTAATTTCTGCAAATAGATCTCCGGTACCTGATAGCCCCGGTCCAGATGCCGCAGGCCGGTGAGCACCGTGGTACCCTGCGCGCACAGGCCTGCCGTCAGCAGCGCCGCACCGCCGCGCAGATCGGTGCAGGCCACGTGCGCCGCATACAGCTGCTCCACGCCCTGTACCACTGCCACACGGTTTTCCACCCGGATGCGGGCGCCTAACCGGCACAGCTCCGCCGCACAGCGGAACCGGTTTTCAAATATGTTTTCCACAAAGACGGTCGTCCCGTCGGCTACGCTGGCCATCGCCATGAGCAGCGGCCCGGCGTCGGTCGGTATGCCGGGATACGGCATGGTACAGACCGTGCCCGGTGCGCGCAGGCGCGCCGGTGCCGTCAGCGTGATGCTGTCCGGCGTGAGCAGCAGCCGGCAACCGGTTTGTTCCAGCAGCGGCAGCACCGCCGTCAGATGAGCCGGCCGGGCGCCCTTGAGGCGGACCTCCCCGCCGGTGACGGCCGCCGCCGCCAGATAGGTGACCGCCGCGATCCGGTCCGGCATGACGGAGAAGGTACACCCATGCAGCGCGGCGACCCCTTCGATCTCCAGGCTTCCGTCCCGGCCGGTACGGATCCGCGCGCCGCAGCACCGCAGGAACCGGCACAAATCCCGTATTTCCGGCTCGCGGGCCGCGTGGACGACCGTCGTCGTCCCTTCGGCAAGTACCGCCGCAAGAATAGCCGTCTCCGTCGCACCCACGCTGGGGAACAACAGTGACAGCGGCACCCCCGTGATCCTGCCCGGGCTGCGGCAGACGATGCGTCCGCCGGATTCCTCGACCTGCACGCCCATCTGCCGCAGAATGGCCACGTGATAATCCACCGGCCGGGCGCCCAGGTCGCATCCGCCGGGGTATGCCACGTCCGCCTGCCCGCAGCGGCTGACCAGCGCGCCCAAAAAGATGACGGAAGAGCGCAGCTGGCGCATATATTCCTCCGGGATATCGCAGCGGCTGATCGCCGCCGTATCCACTTCCACGGTGTTGCCCTGCTGCTCGGCCCGGCAGCCCAGATACCGCAGCGTTTCGAGCATGATATCCACGTCCCGCAGCTGCGGACAGTTGCGCAGCCGGCAGCGGCTGCCGGTCAGCACCGCGGCCGCCAGAATCGGCAGTACACTGTTTTTGGCCCCCTGCAGCGGGATCTCTCCCCGCAGCGGTCGGCCGCCCTCGATGACCATTTCGGCCACAGCCCATCACCCTTTCCCGCGCCGCCTGTAAAAACGGCTTCTGCCAGCATTGTATGGCGCGGGACGAGAAACGGTGCTTCGACGTTATCCGGGCAGATAGGGGCGAACGGCGTCGTAAATCCGTTCCGCCGCATCGGGCACCGACGCCGCTTTGGCGCTGGCGGCCATCTGCCGCATCTTCTCCGGGGAGGAAACGATGTTCCAAAGGGTCTCCCACAATTTTTCCCCGGTCAGGTCTTTTTCTTCGATGCACACGGCGGCCCCTTTGTCGACCAGGGCCATCGCGTTGTAATATTGGTGGTTTTCCGCCACATAGGGCGACGGAATAAGCACTGCGGGCTTGCCGGCCGCCGGCAGCTCACTGAGCGTCATGGCGCCGCAGCGGCTGACTACCACGTCTGCCGCCGCCATGCAGCGCGGCATATCGTCGATATATCCGCGTACGCGTACGGCCGGATCGTCCGTGCGCACGCCCTTTTCTTCCAGCAGGCGGCACATATTCTCATATCCGCCGTGCCCGGCCGAGTGGATGATCTGCACCGGGAAGCCCTCCTGCTGATTGCGGCAGATCACCTCGGCCATGGCGTTGTTGATGGCGCGTGCGCCCAGGCTGCCGCCCACCGATAGGATCACCGGCCGGCTGTCCAGCTCCAGCTGCTGCCGGGCGCCGTTTTTGTCGAGCGTTAAAAATTGCGGGCGGATCGGGTTGCCGGTCACCTGCACCGGCGCGCCGGCCGGCAGCCGCTTGACGGCGCTTTCATCCCCGACGAGGATCAGGGTCGCGTACCGCACCAGCATCTTGACCGTCACACCCGGAAAAGCATTGGATTCATGCAGGATGACCGGTATGCCGGCCTTGCCGGCCGCCCGCAGAATCGGGCCGCAGACGTAACCGCCGGTGCCGATGGCCACGTCCGGCCGGAACTCCTTGAGAATCCGGCGGCAGGTGCTGCCGGACCGGCCGGCCTGAAACAGCGCCTTGATATTGTGCCGCAGCGCGTGCAGCGTGCGTTTATGCTCGAAGCCCTGCACGTCCAACAGCCGGATATCGTAGCCGGCCTTCGGTACGATGGAGGCTTCCATCTTTCCCTTCACGCCGACGAAGAGGAACTCCGCCTGCGGATGATGCTGCCGGATGCAGGCGGCGATCGCCAGCGCCGGCTGAATGTGGCCGGCGGTCCCTCCGCCGGCAAGCAGTATTCTCATCGTTATACCCTCCTGTGCGTCTGTCTGGATATGGAGAGGATCACGCCTATCTGGGCCAGCAGCATCAGCAGCGAAGTGCCGCCGTAACTGAAAAACGGAAGGCTGATGCCGGTGTTGGGCAGCGCGTTGGTGATCACCGCCAGGTTGAACAGTACCTGCAGCCCCACCTGCGCCGTCAGCCCGATGGCCAACATCGAGCCGAACTTATCCGGCGCCTTGATGCCAATGCTGAATCCCCGCCAGATCAGCAGGATAAAGAGCAAAATGATCAGCAGCGCACCGATAAAGCCCATCTCTTCGCAGACGATGGAAAAGATAAAATCGTTCTGCGGCTCGGGCAAAAACAGATGCTTTTGCCGCGAGTTGCCCAACCCCTGCCCGAGCAGGCCGCCGGAACCGATCGCGTACAGCGACTGCACCGTCTGCCAGGCAAGGTCCTTACCGGCCGCACTGGAGGTATACACCGCAAACGGGTCCAGCCACACCTCCACCCGCTCGATTTCATACCCCATGACAAAAATCACGTAGCTTGCCAGCCCGCCGCCGAGCAGCACCGACAAAGCCAGGTACAGCACCCGGGTGCCGCCGACGAACATCATCACCAGCCCGATACCCAGCAGCAGGATCGTACCGGACAGATGCGGCTCGATCACCACCAACGCGCAGGTAAAGCCCAACACGGCGACAAACGGCAGATATCCCCGCGTGAAGGATTTCATCCGCTTGTGATTGATGGAGATCAGATGGGCGAACAGCAGCACCAGTGCGAACTTGGCTACCTCCGACGGCTGAAACCGGACCGGCCCAAGGACGATCCAGCGGTGCACGTTGGCGATGGGCGGCATCATCCGCACGACGACCAGCATCCCCCACGACACCACCATCAGCGGAATGGCAAACCGGTGCAGGATGTGATAATCCACAAAAGAAACCGCCACCATGGCCGCTATCCCCATCAGCGCAAAAATCAGCTGCCGTTTGATGTAATGGTAACTGTCTCCGTCGTTTTTATAAAAAGAATAGGCGTGACTGGCAGAAAGCAGACAGACAAGGCCGATGACCAGGATCAGCATCGTCAGAGCAAAAAAAACCATGTCGAAGCCGTTTTCGGCCTTGAACAAATGCCAGCCTCTTTTGCGGCCGGCCGTACCGGGCTTTTCATCCGGCCGCCTGGCCGGCGCCGTTTCCGCCTGTTTCATACCGTCGCCTCCCTTCTCCCGTTTCGAACGTTATGCGCGCAGGAACCAGGCTGAGATACAGCCCAGCAGCGTCACGCCGATAAACACGCCGTCGATGGTCCGTTCCTTCCAGCCGCACATTTCAAAATGATGGTGAACCGGGCTCATTTTGAACAGGCGCTTGCCGTGGGTCAGCTTGAAATACGCCACTTGCAGCACCACGGAGAGCATATCCAGAATATACACGATGCAGGCCGGAATCAGCAAAAACGGCTGCCGGATACCGAAGGCCACCGCCGTCAGCATCCCGCCGATGAACAACGACCCGGTGTCCCCCATGAACACCTTGGCCGGCGGAGCGTTCCAGACCAGAAAACCCACCAGCGCGCCGAAAAAAGCCGCCGCCGCAAAGGTCTGCCCGCTGTACCCGGCGGATACGGTGATAAACAGCAGCAGAATGGGCAGCGCGATACCGGCGCACAACCCGTCGATTCCGTCGGTCAGGTTGGTGGCGTTGATCATAGCCGTAACTGCAAACAGACAAAACGGGATGATCCACCAGCCGAACTCCACCCAGCCGAAAAAAGGTACGTACAGCAGCGACCCGCCGCCCAGATACAGCGACAGCCCGTAGCCGCCGCCGACCGCGAACTGCAGCAGCAGTTTCTGTACGACCGTCAGCCCGAGGTTGCGTTTTTTGACCACCTTGATATAATCATCCAGAAAACCGATCCCCCCGCAGCAAAGCGCCATCAGCGCGCCGGCAATCAGCGCGTAACGGGAGGCGGGGTTGGCGGAGAAAGCGTCGCCGTCAAAGCCGAGATCGTACACCGCGATCATCGCCGCGGCCGCGATGATGCAGGCGGCGATGAACAGGATGCCGCCCATCGTGGGCGTGCCCTGCTTTTTCTGATGCCAGACCGGCCCGACTTCCCGGATGGTCTGGCCGAACTTCAGTTTATGCAGAAAAGGGACCACTTTGTACCCGGCCAGCGCCGCACCCAGAAAGGCCAGCAGTCCGCAGGCCGTCAAAAGGATACTTTTGACCATATCCTGTTCCTCCTTCTTCCCTCAGCCCCGCAGAGCCTCGGCAATGACTTCCCGCTCATCCAGATGGATGGTGCCGGTTTTGAGGATCTGATACGTTTCGTGTCCTTTGCCGGCCAGCAGCAGCGTGTCGCCCGGCTGGGCGTGCGCCAACCCCCAGCGAATGGCTTCGACCCGGTTTTCAATCACCGTGTACGGCGTCTTTCTGCCTTGCAGACCGGGCAGAATATCGGCAATGATGGCGGACGGATCCTCGCTGCGCGGATTGTCGGAGGTGATGATCAGGTAATCCGACCATTCGGCCGCGGCCGCGGCCATTTTGGGCCGTTTGGTCTTGTCCCGGTCCCCGCCGCAGCCGAACAGGGTAATCAGGTGGCCGCGGCAGCACTCCCGCATCGTACGGCAGATGTTGATGATACCGTCCGGCGTGTGGGCGTAGTCGATCACCACGGTATAGGGCTGCCCGCACGGCACGACTTCGGCGCGGCCCTTGACGCCGTGCACCTCCGGCAGGGCGGCAATCACGGTATCGAAGGGGATACCCAGCGCCATCGCGCACACGGCCGCCCCCATGGCGTTATACACCGAAAAGCGGCCCGGCGTGCACAGCCGTACCCGGCCGATCAGTCCGGTACCGACCAGTTCAAAGTCCACGCCGTCCGGCCGGCTCTGGATATTGTGCGCCACAAAATCGGCGCTGTTATCCTGCGTGGAAAAGGTAAACACCGGAATGGTCAGCCCGTCCCGCATCTGCGCGGCGTAGGGATCATCGGCATTGATCACAGCCAGACGGGATTGAGCAAACAGTTTCTTTTTGGCCTGCAGGTAATTTTCCATCGTTTTGTGGTAATCCAGATGGTCCTGCGTCAGGTTGGTAAAGATGCCGGCCTCAAAGGTGCAACCGGCCACCCGGTCCTGATCCAGCGCGTGGGAGGAAGCCTCCATCACGACGTAGTCGCACCCGGCGTCCGCCATCTGCCGCAGCAGCCGCTGAAAACTGTACGGCTCCGGGGTAGAATAGCCGGATTCCAGCACGGTGTCGCCGATCATGTTCTGGATGGTGCCGATCAGCCCGACTTTATAGCCGGTTTTTTCCAGCATCTGTTTGAGCAGATACGTTGTGGTGGTCTTGCCGTTGGTACCGGTCACGGCAATCATCTTCATACGTTCCGACGGGTCGCCGAACCAACGGGCACAGCACAGGGCAAACGCCCGGCGGGTAGCGGGCACCGTGATCTCTTTGTCCAGCCCCAGCGGGCGCTCCGTCACCACGGCAGCGGCGCCCTGCTGCAATGCGGCGGCGGCAAAATCGTGGCCGTCCGCCTTGGTGCCGGCCAGGCAGAAAAACACCGTGCCGGGCTGCACCGCGCGGGAATCGGCCGTCAGATCGCGCACCGGCGCATCCGCCAGCGTTTCCGGGATCGGCCGCACCGTCTGCACACGGCTGAATAAACTTTTGATCGTCATAAGAAAGACCCCTTTCCGGTCCTTTATTCTATACTGTCCTTATACAGCAGCCGCACCGTCAGCGCGGTGCCGAGCGGCACCGTTTCGCCCGCCGGAACGGATTGCGCCGCGATGAACGCCGTGCCGGCGTCCTGCTCAAAGCCATCGATCAGCAGGTTCAGCCCGGCGTCCGCGGCCTTGCTCAAGGCCGCCGCCAGCGTACCGCCGATCAGGGCGGGAACCGTGACCGTCCGCGCCGGTTCAGCCGACGTATAGGCCACCACCCGCCCGCCGGTCCGGATCGGTTCGCCGGCCGGCGGATTTTGCCGCAGCACCGAGGTTCCGTCGCCGGACAGATACAGTTTCAAGCCCTGCTTTTCCAGCGCCTGCTGCGCCTTGGCGGCGGTCAGGCCCGTGATATCAGGCACGATGCGGGCCAGTTGCTTTTGTTCCTTTTCCGTATAGCGGGGCTCGACGCCCAGATACGGCAGCAGCTGCGAAAAAATCTGCTGCGCCACCGGCGCCGCCAGCGTGCCGCCGTAACGGATAGCGGTCTGCGGTTCGTCGATCAGCACGAGCACGATGGCCTGCGGATCGTCCGCCGGAGCGATGCCCATAAAGGAGGCAACGACGTTTTTGCGGCCGTCGGCTTGGACGGCGCTGTCGGTCTTGACCGAGGTGCCCGTTTTGCCGCCTACGCGGTACCCCGCGACGTATGCGTTCTTGACGCCGCCGCCGTCGACCACGCCTTCCAGCAGGGCACACATACGCTGCGCCGTCTGTTGTGACACCACGCGGCGGCGCACGGTGCGCCCCTGTTCGGCGACCACGGAGCCGTCCGGCGCGGTGACGCGCTGCACCACGTACGGCTGCAGCAGCTCACCCCCGTCGGTCAGGGCGCACATGGCGGTGATCATCTGGATCGGGGTGACCTTGAAGGTCTGCCCGATGGATGAGGTCGCCACGTCCAGCGGCGTGATCCGCTCCGCCGTATGATACAAAGACGGCGTGACGCGGGCCTCCCCGAGCAGATCGATCCCGGTGCGTTCGGTAAAACCGAACGCCTCGAAAAAGCGGGAAAAGTTTTCTCCGCCGACCATCCCGCCGAGCGTCATGAACGCCGGGTTGCAGGAGTGGGAGATGGCCTCGGCAAAGGTCTGTGAACCGTGGGAACGGGGGTACACGTGGCACTTCATCAGGGGCGCCCCGGGCATGGAGTAATACCCCCGGCAGTAAAACGGCGTCGTTTCGGTCACAAGACCGAGTTCCAGCCCCATCGACGCAGTGAAAGATTTGAAGACCGACCCCGGTTCGTAGAACTCCGAAACAGCCTTGTTTTTCCATTGGCTCTGCAGCGCGGCGAGCAGTCGTTCGTCCTGCCCGCCGGCGGCCGCGTTCAGCAGCCGGCGGCCGTAGTCGTTGAGCTCGCGCGGCTGATTCAGGTCGTAATCCGGCTTGACAGCCATGGCCAGAACGGCGCCGGTACCGGCGTCCATCACGATGGCGCAGCCGCGGCCGGTAGCGCCGCACTCCCGCACGGCGGTATCCAGATACATCTCGGTCATCCTCTGGATGTTGGCGTCTATCGTCAGCGTCAGGCTGTTGCCCTCCTGCGCATCAATGGTATCTTCATATTGCAGATGCTGCGGCAGGGCATCCCCCCACCCGTTCTGCGTGAGCACCACCCGGCCGGGTTTGCCGGCCAGCGTGCTTTCATACCGGGCCTCCAACCCTTCCAGACCGCTGCCGTCGCTGCCGGCAAAACCCAGCACGCACGAGAGCAGCGACCCGCCCGGATATTCCCGCCGATAATCCCGCACGATGCGGAACACACCCGGCAGCGAACACGTCTGCAGCCACCGGATGAAGGCGTCGGCCTTGTCAAAATCGACCCGGGCAGCCACCGTTTCGCAGTTGGAATAGGTTTTGCCGGTACGGGCATATACTTTGGCCTCGTCCACGCCGAGCAGCTGCGCGGCCTGGCAGGCGATCAGGCGCCGGGACTCCTCGTCCGGAATGGCCGCCGGGCGCATGAGCACCGTCGCCGTTTCCACACTGCGGGCCAGCACCTCGCCGTTGCGGTCGTACACGGCGCCGCGTTTGGCGGCAACCGGCTGCCCGCTGAGCTGCTGCTCCTGTGCCCGACGGCGCCAGACGGCGCCTTCGAATACCTGTACGCGCAACAGCTGGGCCGATACGCCGGTAAACCCCAGCGCAAACAGCAGAATCACCGCCAGCGTTCGCCGCCACATGTGGCGGGCCGGCGCCTGAAATGACACGTCCTGTTGACGGCCGTGTGTCATTGTTTCTCCTTGTCAGCCGGTGGTATCCTGATACACGAACTCCACCGTGATGACCGTGCCTTTGAGCACGGTGCTCCCCGCCTCAATCGATTGGACCGCCGCCTGCGCCTTGCCCTGCTCGGTGCTGATACCCTGTACGATCAGGTTCAGCCCCAACTCGGCCGCGCGCTTTTTGACCTGCGCCAGACTTTTTCCGTTCAGGTCCGGAACCGCCACCGTTTGTTCCAGGCTGTCGCTGTCGGTATAAAGCACCAGCGTGCCGTCCTTGGCGATGGATGAACCGGCGGCGGGCACCTGCTGCAAAACCGTGCCGCCCTTGCCGAGGACCTGCACCCGCAGCGATTTGCTCTGCGCGCTCTTTTCAGCCTGCTGCACCGTCTTGCCCTCCACGTTGGGGGCGGTGGTGTTCAGTTTACTGATCTCGGCTTCGGTATATTCCGGTTCCACGCCCAGATAAGGCAGGATCTGTTCATAAATCTTTTTAACCACGGGCGCACAGATCGTGCCGTCGTACTGGCCGATGGTCGGCGAATCGACCATCACCAGCACCGCCACCTGCGGATGATCCGCCGGGGCGAACGCCGCACAGGATGCCCATACGTCCTTGTCTTCCTCTTCCACCTGCTGATCGGTATTGACGCCGGTACCGGTCTTGGCTGCGACCCGGTACCCGGCCACGTAGGCGTTTTTGGAGCCGCCGCCGTCAACCGCTTTGGCCAGGATGGCGGCCATACGCTCCGACGTTTGCTCCGAGATTACCTGCCGGCGCACGGTGCTTTTGGTCTCAGAGACCACGCTGCCGTCGGCGTCCCGTATTTCAGCCACGATATAAGGCTGCCGCAGATAACCGTCACCGGCCACCGCGCACATGGCGTTGATGATCTGCAGCGGCGTGACCTTGAACGTCTGCCCGATGGCCGACGTGGCCAGGCTAACGTCGGTCAGGCCGGCACGGTTGTGATACAGCGAAGCGGACACGTCGCTTTCACCCGGCAGATCCACGCCGGTTTTTTCGGTAAAGCCGAAACCCGTGTAATACTTGAAAAACAGGTCCGCCCCGATCTGCAGGCCGAGCTGCATAAACGCCGGGTTGCAGGAATTGGAGATGGCCTCTTCCAGCGTCTGCTTGCCGTGGGAACGGGGATACACGTGGCATTTCATTTTATTCGCACCCGGCAGCGAAAAATACCCGTTGCAATCGAAAATGCTTTTTTCACTGGCAATGTTCTCATCCAGCGCGGCGGAGGCGGTAAAGGTCTTGAACACCGAGCCGGGTTCGTAGTAATCTGCCACCGCTTTGTTGCGCCATTGCAGTTTCAGCGCCGCCCAGACCGCTTCGCTCTGCTCGTCCCCGGCCAGCAGGGCCGCCCGCTCGGCAGCCGTTGCGTCGGCGATGGTGCGCGGATGATTCAGGTCGTAATCTCCGGAGGTGGCCATAGCCAGAATAGCGCAGGTATCCACGTCCATAACGATGGCGCAGCCGCGGTTTTTGGCCGCACAGGAAGCGACCGCCTCGTCCAGATACTTCTCGGTAACCTGCTGGATATACTGGTCTATTGTCAACACAAGGCTGTTGCCGTTCTTGGCGTCAACAGCGCTTTTATAGGTCAGGCTGTTGGGCAGCTCGTCCCCCTGCGCGTTCAAGGCCGTGATCAGCCGCCCGGCCGTACCGGACAGCACGTCGTTGTAATAATACTCGATGCCCTCCGCACCGCGGCCGCTGGTACCCACCTCGGTATTGACGAAGCCCATCACGCTCGACAGCAGCGTATTCATCGGATAGTTGCGCTTGTAATCGGTGATCACGTAAAAGACGGAAGCAAGGCCGTTCTCATTGGCCCATTGAATAAACGCGTCGCCCTTTTCCTTGTCGATGCGGCGGGCGATCTCTTTATACTGGGAGTGGCTGTCCTGCGTTTGCTGATACAGCTTGTCGCGGTCGATCTCCAGCACGGCCGACACCTCGTCGGCAATGCGCACCCGCGTCTGCTCGTCCTTGATGTTCCGGGGGCTCATGATCACGGTACAGACCTCGATGGTCTGTGCCAGCAGATTCATGTGGCAGTCGTAGATCTGTCCGCGGTTGGGCGAAATGGTGATATCGCTCAACTGCTGCGCCACGGCTGCCTGCCGCAGCTGTTCCCCCTGCACCAGCTGCAGATTGATCAGCTGGCCGACGATGAGGGCAAAGCAGATCACGACCAGCACGAACCGCAGGCCGCGCACGCGCCAAAGCATCTGCCTGGTCGGCGCGCAGCTGGTTTCGACCGTTTTCTGTTCCGTCGACGCCATGACGCTTCTCCCTCCTAAAAAATACAAAAGACGAGAGCCGCAGGATTTCGTCCCGGCCCCCGTTTCGATATCCCCGGCCCCGCGGGGCCGTGCCGGATCCGGCAGTCACCGATGGGGTGGCTGCCGTTTTATCCGAACAGCGTGGTAATTTTCATAAAGATCTGCTTGAGGATGTTGTCTTCCCCGGTTTCGGCCGCTTCGATGTGATCCTCCGTGTCGACCGAAAGATACAACTTCTGCCCGGCGTCGACCTTCTGCAGGCCGTGCTGCTGTGCGTACTCCTCAATGCTCTGCGCCGAGGTCTGCGCGGCAAGCTTGCCTTTCAGGCGCTCGGTCTCCGCCTGCAGCGCGACGATCTGGTTCTGCCGCTGAGTGATCTCATTGTTCATCTCGGTCAGCTCGATCTTACTGACGATGATCATCGCCACGATCGCCGCGACGCCCAGTGCGGCGGCCGCCGTCACCACGACGTCGATCAGCGTCTGGATGCGCCGGCGCATCCGGCTGCGCTTTGCCTGCCCGGGATCCGTTTTCAGAGGAATAACCTTGGCAGGCTGCTTCTCAAACAAACTCAGGTCATACGCTTGCGAGGATTGTGTCGCCATGTTTATTCTCCTTTCTCCCGGTCTTTGCGTTTGATCACGCCGCGCAGCTTGGCGCTGCGCGCGCGCGGATTGGCCTCCAGCTCCGCCTCGTCGGCCGTAACCGCCTTGCGGGTGATCGGTTCACCGGCAGGGGTCTTGCCGCATACGCAGACGGGAAAATCCTTCGGGCAGGTACAGCCGGTACAAAAAGCGGCAAACCGCTGCTTGACCATCCGGTCCTCCAACGAGTGGAAGGTGATCACGCACAGCCGCCCGCCGACGCGCAGGCAATCGAAGGCGGCGTCGAGCGCTTTATCCAGACACCCGAGCTCGTCGTTGACGGCAATGCGCAGCGCCTGAAACACCCGGCGGGCCGGATGCCCGTCCCGGCGGGCCGCCGCAGGCACCGCCGCACAGATCAACTCCGCCAGTTCTCCCGTTGTGCGGATCGGCGCCGTCTGCCGCTGCCGTACCACGGCGGCGGCGATGCGCCGCGAAAACTTTTCTTCTCCATAGGTAAAAAACCAGCGGGCCAGCTGCGCTTCATCGGCCGTGTTGAGCAGGTCCGCCGCCGTCAGCCCTTCCCGGCTCATGCGCATATCCAGCGGCGCGTCCTGATGAAAAGAGAACCCGCGCGCCGCATCGTCCAACTGGTGGGACGACACGCCGATATCCAGCAGGATACCGTCCGCCCCGTTTATGCCGCGTGCGCGCAGCACGGCGGCCATATCAACAAAATTGGCCTGCACGACCTCGGCCGGGTAACCCTGCAGCCGGTTGCCCGCCTCGCGCACAGCGTCGGGGTCCCGGTCCAGTGCCAGCAGCCGCCCGCCCTGCAGCCGGGAGGCGATCGCCAGCGAATGCCCGCCGCCGCCGGCCGTCCCGTCCACATACACGCCGTCCGGCCGCACGCACAGCATATCCAACGTCTGTTCCAACAACACCGGCCGATGATAGGCGCTGTCATAGGTGCCCATAGCGTTCCCCTCTCGGTCAGAAGCCCAGGCCCATAAACGCCTGTTCGACGTCCTCGGGCGTCATGCTGTCCGTCTCGGCCGTGTAGGCCGCCGGATCCCAGATCTCCGCCCGGTTGCCGGCACCGATGATCAGCGCCTCTTTCGTCAGGTTGGCGTAACCGAGCAGGTGCCTGGGCAGCAGGATGCGCCCCTGCGCGTCCGGCTGCACGTCCTCTGCATTGGCGGACAGATAGCGCAGCAGCTTGCGTGAACGGGTCATGGGCATCTGCGTCAGGCCCTGCATCAGATGATCCCATTCTTCAACGGAATATAAACAGACGCAATGGTCCATCACGGCGGCGGCGATAAAGGCGTCGCCCAATTTTTCACGCAGTTTGACGGGGACGAACAACCGCCCCTTGGCATCGATGGTATGCCGGTATTTTCCGTACAGCAAAGCCGCCGCCTCCTTCCTCGTCTGAATTGTGCGAACAACGTTGTGGAAAACTTTGTGGAAAAGTTGAAAGTCCACCACTTGACTCCACTTTACCCCAAAATGCTCCACTTACCTGTATTATAGAGGACAAAAAGAAAAAAAGCAATAGGCTTTTCAAAAAAACATCAAATAATTTCAAAAATATAAAAAGACACACGGTGCGTTTTGCATACGCACCGTGTGTCTGACGACGGTCGACGGTATAAAAACGGCTTACTCCCGGCCGGAAAAGCCCAGATCTTTCAGCAAACCTTCACGATTGCGCCAGTCCTCCTTGACCTTGACCCAGCATTGCAGGTTGACTTTGGCGCCGAACATCTGCTCCATTTCCAGGCGGGCGCCGGTCGCGATTTTTTTCAGCGTACGGCCCCCCTGCCCGATGATGATGCCTTTATGCCCCTCCCGTTCACACAGGATGGTGACCAGAATATCAAGGATCTCCGCGCCGTCCGGCCCGGTGCGGGCGGTGAACTGATCGACGCTGACGGCGGCGCCGTGCGGTACCTCCTGCTCCAGCAGGCGCAGCATCTGTTCCCGCACCAGTTCGGCGGCCAGCACCCGCTCCGGCTGATCAGTCGCCACATCGTCCGGAAAACTGTGCGGCGCCGGCGCGGCATAGCGCCGCAGCGCCTGCAGCAAATCCTGCGTTCCGTCGCCCGTTTTGGCGGACAGCGGGAACAATTCTTCAAACGGAAAGGCCTGCTGCCACATGGCCAGGCAGGGCAGCAGCGCCCGCTTGTCCGGCAGGGTGTCGATCTTATTGACGGCGAGCAGCGCCGGGATTTGTTTGTCGCGCAGGCGACGCAGCAGGCGCTGCTCCTCCGGCCGGATGTGATCGCCGGGCTGGACCACCAGCACGGCGGCGTCAATATCGTCCAGCGTGCGGCCGACGGCGCGCATCATCAGCCGTCCCAGCTGGGTACGCGGCTGATGAGCTCCCGGCGTGTCGAGCAGCACCAGTTGAAAATCCCCCTCGGTGCGCACGCCGATAACCCGGCTGCGCGTGGTTTGCGGTTTGTCCGACACGATGGCGACCTTTTCTCCCACCAGACAGTTGAGCAGAGAAGATTTGCCCACGTTCGGGCACCCGATCAATCCGATAAAAGCGGATGTTTGCGTCGTCACAGATGATTTCCTTCCTTTCTGTATCAAGCGGCCATACGTGCGCCGCGCAGATCGTACAACGGTCGGTCAGCGCCGCCGAAAGGCCGCACCGTCAACCCGCCGACCCGCTCCGACAGGCCGAAATACCGCTCCTCAAACGCAAGCGGTACACAAACGCAGGCGTCCGCCAGCGTTTGTTCCAGCGCGCGCAGCAGCGACCGGTCGTCCGGCCGGCCGGCGGCAGAAGCAAAGACGTCGCCGGCAAAGCCGCACACGTTGTCGGCCGCCGACGCGTACCGGACCAGCTGGTCCGCCGCCGTATCCTCCTGCGGCGTGCAGAGTGCCAACGCGATCTGATACCGGCCGGCGAGCAGGCGCCGATCCAATTCTGCCTGCGTGGCCACCGTTTCCAGCGAAAAATAAACAGACAGATTTTTTTGCCAGCTTTGCAGGATATTTTCCGCTAACTCCCGTCGGTCCTCGGTACAAAGCAGCGTCATCGGCCCGGGCTGCAGCAGGCCGGCCTGCTGCAAGCCGTTTTTCCACCAGGTACGAGCGTCGGCCGTCCGGTTGAGGAAGGTCCACGAAACAGCGTGCCCGCCCTGCCGGTACGGTTCGCTGCCGGTCAGCACGGTGTCCGGCGGCAGAAAGCCTTCCGCCGGCCGGCCGCCGGACAGCAGCCCGGCCATCCCGGCCGCCAGCGCGCGCCGGGCCGGCTGCTGCGCCAGCACCTCTTCCCGGTGGTTGAAATACAGCATCAGCACGCTGTCCCGCAGCGTTTGTACCGGCTGCCCCGCCTGTTGCCGCTGCACGGCCTGCGCCGCCGTCAGCGGCACGACGTCCAGCGTGCCGCTTTTCAGCGCGGCCGGCCCGTCGGCTACCGCCGCGCAAGAAAAATACACCGTTTGCAGCGGGTATGCCTGCTTGTCGTGATATCCTTCGTTGCGGGTCAGTTTCAGCACGTCCCCGTTCCAGGAAAACAGCGAAAACGGCCCGTTGCCGCACACGTCCTGCGCCGTCATGCCGTAGCGGCCGGCGGTGCCGTCAAAAAAAGCGCGACGGCACGGATAAAAGGCGCTGCCGGCCAGTTTTTGCAGAAAAGCCCCGTTCGGCGCGTGCAGCGTGATGCGCAGCGTGCGCTCATCCACCGCCAGCGCCCCGAAGGAGGACGCTCTTCCCTCGTAATAGGCCTGCGCCCCCTCGATATCGTACAGCCGGGAGGCCAGCGAAGAACCCGTGCCCGGGGTCAGCACACGGGTCATCCCATAGACAAAATCCGCCGCGGTCACCGCCGGGCCGGTATCCCGGCCGACGCCCCAGCGGGATTCATGCAAGGTAAAGGTATACACAAGCCCGTCGCCCGACACGGTCCATTCCGCCGCACCGGGCACCACGGCCCCGTCCGCATCCAGCCGCACGAGCCCCTCGAACAGCAGCCCCATGACCGCGATCGAGGCTTCGTCCCGCGCCACCTGCGGATCCAGCTGCTGCACCGCAGCACTCAGCGGTAAATGCAGAACCGCCGTGCGGCTGCCGCGAAAGCCGGAGCAGCCCGGCAGGATCAGCAGCAGACAGAGCAGAAGGCAGACTGCCTTTTTCACGGGGTCTCCCTCCGCAGCACGACCTCGCCGGCCTGTTTGTAAATGCTGCCGGGCGGCACCACGCCGCGCACCATCGACAGCGGATATACCTGCGTATGCCGGCCGATCACCGTGCCGGGGTTGAGCACGCTGTTGCAGCCGATCTCGGCAAAATCGCCGAGGATGGCGCCAAACTTTTTCAGCCCCGTGGGCAGCAGCGTCTGCCCGCAGCGCACCGTGACCGGGCTTTTGTCCCCCTTGACGTTGGAGGTAATGGAGCCGGCCCCCATATGCGCCTTATACCCGAGGATAGAATCCCCCACGTAATTGTAATGCGGCGTCTGCACCCCGTCGAACAGGATGACGTTTTTCAGCTCGGCCGAATTGCCCACCACCGCGCCGTCGCCCACCAGTGCCGCGCTGCGGATATAGGCTCCGTGGCGCACCTGAGTACCGGCGCCGATGATGACCGACTCGCCGATCCAGGCGCTCGGCGCGACCTCGGCGGTCTTGTGGATCCATACCCCGGGGCGGGGATGGTCGTATTCTTCCGCAGGCAGGGTCTCCCCGATCCGGCGGATCGCCTCCCCGATGCCGGGCAGCGCCTGCCACGGATATTCAAACCCGGCCAGATAGTCTGCCGCCAGCGTATGGCGCAGGTCCAACAGTTCCGATGTGCGTATTTGCCGTTCCATACAACCGCTCCTGTCCGATATCATCTATTTTATTGTACCGCGTCGGCGGCGTTTGTGCAAGTGTTTCTTTTGCGGTGCAACTATTTCGCGGCCGCCTCTTGCTTTACGGCGGAAAATGATATAATATATAGGTGTATTTTTTATTCGGAAGGAGCTTGACGCGTGGAACCTTTTCCCGTATATGACCGTACGGCGGCCCGGCGCGCGGCCCGGCGCAGCGGCAACATCGCCGGCCTGTTCGTGCTGACCGCATTGGTGCTGTCTTTTCTCTGCGGCCTTTTTATTCCTCTGCTGCTGAGCTTTTTCGGCAAGATCGATCTGAACGCGGACCGGTTCGGCTTGAGCCAGACGGGCTATGACCTGCTGAATATGGCGCTGTATATCTTTTTCCTGTCGCCGTCGATCCTGCTCGGGCTGCTGCTGCGCCGTCCGTTCCCCCTGCTGCGTTCGCAGAACCGGCCGATGCCGCGGCGGGTGCTGCTGCCGGCCATCCTGGCGGGTATGGGCGTATGCATGACCGCTAATTTGCTGGCCAACGCCGTCTATAGTTTTTTTACCAATATAGGGATCAACCCCTATTCGCCGGAACCCGCCACCCTCACGTGGCCCGGGCTGCTGATCGCCCTGCTCTCGGTTGTCGTTCTCCCCGCCCTGCTGGAAGAACTGCTCTTCCGCGGGTACGTGCTGCAGGTGCTGCGCCCGCACGGTGAACTGAACGCGCTGTTGCTCTCTTCGCTGCTGTTCGGGCTGCTGCACGGCAACGTCATCCAGATCCCGTTTGCCTTCGTGTCGGGGCTGGCCTTCGGCTACCTGACGCTGCGCACCGGCAATATCTGGGCCGGCGTATTGCTGCACGCCCTGAACAACGCTTACGCCACGCTGTCCGACTACGGACCGCTGTTTTTCCGGGATGAGAACCTGCAAAACGGATATTCGACTGTTTTGTATGTGCTCATGCTGCTGGCGGGCTGCGTTTCGGTTTGGTATCTGTACTCCCGTACCGACTTTTTCAACGGCCTTTCCAACAACAGCGGGCCGGTCCTGTCGGCCGGTGAGCGGACCAAGGCGGTCTGGTCGGCGCCGATGGTGATCGTCACGCTGGCTATGCTGACGCTGTACGCCATATACGTGGCGGCCTCCACCTGGGAACCCGCACAACTCAATCTGCTGCCGCTGGCCGGCCTTTTGCGGGGATACGGGCTATGCTGACGGCGCCGGATCTGAATTATATGCGGCTGGCCATTGCGTTGGCCGGTCAGGCGGCCGCCGAGGGCGAGGTGCCGGTAGGCGCCGTCGTCGTGAAAGACGGGCGGGTCGTCGGTACCGGCCGCAACCGCCGGGAAAGTGATAAAAATGCTCTGGCCCACGCCGAGCTGGAAGCCATCCGCGCCGCCTGTGCGGCGCTGGGCGGCTGGCGGCTGTGCGGATGCGACCTCTACGTGACGCTCGAGCCGTGCCCGATGTGCGCCGGCGCCGTTATCAACGCCCGGATTGACCGGGTCTTCTGCGGCGCGGCCGATCCCAAAGCGGGCTCCTGCGGGTCGGTGACCGATCTGTTCGCCCTGCCGTATAACCACAAGCCGCTGTACGTCGCCGGCGTGATGCAGGACGAGTGCGCGCAGCTGCTGACCGATTTCTTCCGCTCTCTGCGCCGAAAAGGAGCTGACTGACATGAAAACGGTATACTACGTTATCCCCTGCTACAATGAACAGGAAGCACTGCCCGACACCGTGCGGCAGTTGTTGGAAAAGCTGCGGCAGCAGATCCTGGCGGGGCTGGCTGCCCCGTCGAGCCGGTTGTTGTTCGTGGATGACGGCAGCAAAGACGGCACCTGGGCCCTGATACGGGAGACCTGCCTGGCAGAGCCGCTTTGCTGCGGGCTCAAACTGGCCCATAACCGCGGCCACCAGAACGCCCTGCTGGCCGGCCTGATGACCGCGCTCGACAAAGGGGCGGACTGCACCATTTCCATCGACGCCGATTTGCAGGACGACCCGGATGCGACCGACGCCTTTCTGCAAAAATACGCCGAGGGGTACGATATCGTATACGGTGTGCGCAACAGCCGCCGGACTGACTCCTTTTTCAAACGTTTTACCGCCCGGTGTTTTTACCGGTTCATGCGGCTGCTCGGCGCGGAAGTGGTCTACGACCACGCCGACTTCCGCCTGATGTCCCGGCGGGCCCTGCAGGCGCTGGAACAATACCGGGAAGTCAACCTGTTTTTGCGGGGCATTATCCCCACCATCGGGCTGCGCAGCACCAGCGTGCTGTACGACCGTCGGGCACGCACCGCCGGACGCACCAAATACCCGCTGCGCCGTATGCTTTCTTTTGCGGCCGACGGCGTCACCTCGTTCAGCGTGCGGCCGCTCAAACTGATCTCCAACCTGGGGCTGCTGATCTCGGTGCTGAGCGTGTTCGGCCTGTTATATGCGCTCATTTCCTTCTGGGCCGGCGCGGCGGTGCCCGGCTGGACCGCCATTGTATGCTCCATCTGGCTGCTGGGCGGGATCCAGTTGCTGTGTCTGGGCGTGGTGGGACAATATATCGGCAAAATATTCAGCGAAGTCAAAGCCCGGCCGCGCTATCTGATCGAAGAATATATCGAGTAAACGGCTGAAAAAGCCTGCACGCCTGCCGCACCGCGGCAGGCGTTTTTTTGCGCCGGACATAGCAAAAATTGGCGGGCATATCCGCCGGCCGGGAGACCAAAATACTACTGCGAACGCAATCATCAGGCGGCGGCTTGCCCGCCGCAGACAAGGAGTGTAACGATTATGAAAAAATCCATGGTTCCGAATGCTCGCGACGCGCTCGACCGCTTCAAGATGGAAGCCGCCAACGAGGTGGGCGTCAACCTCAAGCAGGGGTACAACGGGGATCTGACCGCGAAGCAGGCCGGCTCTGTCGGCGGCCAGATGGTCAAAAAGATGATCCAGCAGTACGAAAACGGCCTGAAATAAGCCTTTTTGCTCCGCTGCGCCGGAGGGCTGAAGCCCTCCGGCGTTTTTCTTGGGCGTATTTTTAATTTTTGCGGTTTTTCCGAAAAAGCTCTTGACAATCCCCGGAAAACGGATATAATGAGAAAGTCAGCGATATTGCGGAATGGTGTAACGGTAGCACGACAGACTCTGACTCTGTTTGTTGGGGTTCGAATCCCTATTCCGCAGCCAAAATAACGCAACACCCAATTGGTTGTTGCGTTATTTCCTTTTGATAAAAGGGATTCGAACGGGGCGGGAGTGAATGACGGTCCGGGGGACCGTCAGAGCCGCCCCTGACCGAGCCCGCAGGCGAGACCGAATCCCTATTCCGCAGCCAAAATAACGCAACGCCCAT
>JAFWVC010000110.1 GCA_017518415.1 Clostridia bacterium | reverse complement strand
TAAAGAGAAATACACTATGGATCTGCCTTGTCCATGCGGCTGTATTCAATTACGTTTAACAGCAACTCCAACGGGAAGGTAGTGCGAAATAATTGAGGATGACAGAAGAAAAGGTGAAATATGTGCAACAGCGTGCAACCGGCGTGCAACGGAAACGGTTTTTAACGATCTCAACTTGACTTTAACGAAAAACAAATAAGCCCGAAAACCCTTGTAAATAAAGGGCTTTCGGGCTTTTTGAGCAAAGAAAAATCCGGGTTAAAAAACCCGGATTTTTGGTGCGGGTGACAGGACTTGAACCTGCACAGCCTTGCGACCATTAGAACCTGAATCTAACGCGTCTGCCAGTTCCGCCACACCCGCATATATACGGCGGTCAACATTCATTATTATAATGGCTTCCCCCAGGATTGTCAAGTGCTTTTTTGAAAGTTTTTTTGCGTTTTTATCAGTCCGTTTTAACGGACTTTTTTGTTGCTATACTGAAGTTGTAAAAGACGCAGGCCGCTGTGCGGCAACCGGATACGCGGACAAACGGACAGGAGGATGAACGACATGAAAGACAGACCCGGGAAAAAGGAGCTGCTTTGCTTTTGCGCCGTCGCGGCGGCGATGGCGGTGATGGCGCTGGCGCTGCAGGGGCACACGGTGCTGCGCACGATCCTGATGGGGGCGGCGGTACTGCTGCCGTTCCGCTGGATCGAGCTGGCGGCGGACCGGGCGGCCCGAAAACCGTCCGGCACGGGGCGCGCCTGAGCGCCGAGGCCGAAAAAAAGAGGACCCGGTTGACCCGGGTCCTCAGCCGTTTTATGTCGCTCAATCCGAGCAGTCCGTCAAAAGCAAAAGCACGATCACGAACAGACAGAAAACGCAGCTGTTGCAGTTGTTGCCGAAAAGATTGCGCAGGCACATAGGATGGTATTCTCCTTTCGTGGATCAGGCACTCCGGTGCGGTCAGTTGCAGCCGCAGCCGGAGTTGTTGCCGCATCCGCAGTCATCGTTGTCGATCAGGAGGATCAGGATGATGATAAACAGCAGCCAGGTGCAGTTGCCTTCCCCAAACAGGTTTCTCAGACACATATGTGTTCGCCCCCTTCCGTATGGTCACATTCCATCTTATGCCGCCCTGCGCGGAAGGTGCGGAGAAAAACGGAAGAGAGGAGAGTTACCCGTTTGCACAGAAAAAGGAGCCCTCCGCCGGAGGGCTCCTTTTTACAGGTTATTCAAAGGGTTTTGACCAGTTCTTTCAGATACGCGCGGAAGTCGTCCGCCACCTCGGGGTGCTGCAAAGCTACCTCGCAGGTCGCCTGCAGGATGCCCAGTTTGTTGCCCATGTCGTACCGCTTGCCGGTGAAATCCACGCCGATCATGCTGTCCCGCCGGGCCAGTTCCTTCATGGCGTCGGTCAGCTGGATCTCCCCGCCGGCGCCGGGCGCCGTATGGTCCAGAATCTCGAAGATATCGGGCGGCAGCACGCAGCGGCCCAGAATGGAATACAGCGAGAACTCCTGCCCGGGGGCGGGCTTCTCGATCATGTCAGTCACGCGGAACAGCAGGTCGTGCAGCGGATCCACTTTCAGCGAACTGTACCGGGCCACCTGTTCCCGCGGGACCTCTTTGATGCCGACCACGCCCAGACCGTATTCCTCATAGGCGCGGCACAGCTGCCCGCAGGCGGGGTCTTCGCCGATGATAACGTCGTCGCCGTATAACACGGCAAACGGCTCATCCCCGACGAAGGAGCGCGCACAGCTGATGGCGTGCCCGAGCCCTTTGGTTTCCTTCTGACGGACGTATACGATGTTGGCCAGGTCCGCGATCGCGCGCACCTGCTGCAGCATTTTGGTCTTGCCGCTTTTTTCCAGCCGCTCTTCCAGTTCGACGGAATGGTCAAAGTGGTCCTCAATGATATTTTTGCCGCGGTTGGTGATGATCAGGATGTCGGTGATCCCGGCGCGCACCGCCTCTTCCACAATGTATTGAATGGCGGGTTTGTCCACGATGGGCAGCATCTCTTTCGGCATGGCCTTGGAAGCGGGCAGCACACGGGTACCCAAACCGGCGGCCGGGATAACGGCCTTACGAACTTTTTGCATGATGTGAACCTCCTGCGTCAGTTAAAAATAAGTGAAGAAAAACTCTATCATCCATACAATGAAATAGGAAAAGGAACCGAGCAGCAGCGAAATACCGCCGCCGCGCAGCGAATCGGCCGGCGGGAACCCTTCCGGATCTTCCCGCTGCCGCCGGGCTTTGGCCAGAATAGTGTCCATATAGATCCGGTTGCCGAACAGTCCGCACAGCACGCGGATCCCTAAGTTGCACAGCGCAAAGGCTGCGATCAGATACAGGTAAACCGCCTGCGGGCCGGCCAGCACCTGCCGGAGCGCCTGATACAGTTCCGCATAGCTGCTGAACCGTTCGCTGCCGGCAAAGCAGCGGGCCATCAGCAGCGCGGTGGCGATCTTTTCGCTGATAAAAAACAGCAGTGCGGTGGCGCCGGCCGCCATGTTCTTGCGGTACAGCAGCCAACTGTACGGCAGAAAGAAACCCGCCCAGTTCCACCCGGTGCGGCGGCCGGTGGCGGACATCCTGGCAAAGCGGGGCAGATAATACTGCGAATTGATGCCGATCAGCGGCTGCAGCTGTTCGGCCGTGCTGTCTTCGATCGGCTGCTTGGGGGGGACGCCGCCGAACGGATCGAACATCGGTACGGTGAAAGGCGTGTAGGAATGTTGCTGCGACGGCTGCGGTTCGCTTTGCCAGTCCTTCCCCGGCAGGGGCGCGCCGCAGCGGGAACAAAACTCGGCATATTCGGGGTTTGCGGCCCCGCATTGGGGGCAGAGAGCCGGTTCCGACGGACCTTCATCGGCAGCGGCGGCCTGCCCTTCGGGCGCGGGCTGCTGCCTTTGCCATTGCCGGTCGGTCCCATGGTCGGCGGCAAAGTGACAGTGACCCTCCTGCTGCCAGCAGGCGCGGTGATGCGGCGCGCCGCACACCGGGCAGGAAACGATATCGTCCTCCGGTGCAAAAGCTCGCGAACAGACCGGACACGTCTGGCCCTGATAAAAGAACACGCAGGTCACCCTCTTTCTTGTTTGTTATTGTACCCCTATTTGTGATAGAACGCAACAAAAACCCGCAATATTTATAAAAATTTCATTTTTATCTTTTTGAAATCATCGGAGGACCGGTTGCTATTTGGCCGTCTTTGCCGTATAATAAAAAAAGCGTATGTATGGAAAGGGGCGTGCCCATATGAATCAGGCGGGGCGTGCATTTGAACAAGCCGTCCGCGGGCGCCGCGTGGCAGTCTGCGGTATCGGCATCAATAATACGCCGGTGGTAAAGATGCTGCTTTCACTCGGCGCGCAGGTGACTGCCTGCGACAAACGCACGAGGGATCAGCTGGGGCCGTCGGCAGACGAACTGGAACAGCTGGGCGCCGTATTATGCCTCGGGGAAGGATATCTGGACCATCTGGATGCCGATATGATCCTGCGCACCCCCGGCATGAAG
Source organism: Clostridia bacterium (assembly GCA_017518415.1). Taxonomy (GTDB): domain Bacteria; phylum Bacillota; class Clostridia; order Oscillospirales; family Acutalibacteraceae; genus RGIG6098. Next base: position 7,881 of record JAFWVC010000110.1, on the reverse strand, counting down.
CCGTATCTGCCGCAGCTGGCGGCCGCTCGGGCCGCCGGGATGACGGTCACCTCCGAAATGGAACTGTTTATGCAATACTGCCCGGTGCCGATGATCGGCGTGACCGGGTCGGACGGCAAAACGACCTCCACGACGGTGATCGCCGGTTTGTTGGAAGCCTCCGGCGTGCGGGTGCACCTGGGCGGCAATATCGGCCGTCCGCTGCTGCCGCTGCTTGGGGAGATCCGGCCGGGGGATATGGCGGTGGCGGAACTGTCCAGTTTTCAGCTGACGGGTATGACAGTCAGTCCGCACGTCGGGCTGATCACCAACGTCGCGCCCAACCATCTGGATTGGCACACGGATATGGAGGAGTACGTGCAGGCCAAGCGCAATCTGGTAGCCCACCAGACGGCGGGGGACCGTGCGGTACTCAACGCAGATAATGCGGTCACGGCCGGCTACGCGCCCGGCCTGCCCGGCGAGGTGTGGACCTTCTCGCGCCGCGGCCCGGTGGAACGGGGGACGTATCTCGGCGCCGACGGGGTGCTGTACGGTACCGACGGGCGGCAAACGCAGGCCATCCTGCCGGCCGGGGAGATCAAACTGCCCGGCGTGCACAATATCGAAAATTATCTCGGCGCCTTCGCCGCGGTATGGGGGCGGGTAGATCCGGCGGTGATGGCGCAATACGCCCGCACTTTCGGCGGAGTGCGGCACAGGTGCGAGTTAGTGCGTACCCTCGACGGGGTGCGCTGGTATAACGATTCCATCGGTTCTTCGCCCTCCCGCACCATCGCGGGGTTGCGCGCGTTTGACCGCAAGGTCATTCTCATCGCCGGCGGGTATGATAAACATATCCCGTATGATCCGCTGGGCCCGGTCGCGGTGCAGACGGTCAAAAAAGCCCTGCTGATGGGCGCGACGGCGCACGCGATCGAGCAGGCGATGGATGCTGCCGGCGGCGTGCCCTGCGAACACGTGGCGGACATGGAGCAGGCGGTGCGCCGGGCGCGGGAGATCGCGCGCGAGGGGGACATTGTATTTATGTCGCCGGCGAGCGCCAGCTTCGATATGTATAAAAACTTTGAGGAACGGGGCGAGCATTTCCGCCGCCTGGTCCTTGCATTGTAAAGGAGGAGTTCCGGATGCAGCTGACAGATCTGGAAAAACTGTGCGGCGCCGCCGGCGTCGGCAACTGCCGCGAGGCGGCGGAAACGGCGGCGCAACTGCTGCGGCCGCTGGTGGATACCGTCGATATCCGGCCGGACGGCAGCGTGACGGGGTACCGCCGCTGCGGGCGGCCGGATGCGCCGGTGCTGTTGTTGGAGGCGCATATTGACGAGGTCGGCTTTGTCGTCACAAACACCGACCCGGCCGGCTTTTTGAAGGTGGACGCCTGCGGCCACGCCGACGAGCGGGTATTGGAGGCGCAGCCGGTGCTGGTTTATACCGAGGACGGGCCGCGGCCCGGCGTATTTTGCTCTACGCCGCCCCATCTGCGGAAGGATGGGGATCCGCGGCCGGCCCTGGCCGACCGCGGCATCGACGCCGGCCTGCACCCGGGCGAGCAGGTACCCGCCGGTACTTTTGCCGGCTTTGCGCCCCATTTTGAGACGTACAACGGGCAGGTGTGCGCCAAAGCTCTGGATGACCGCAGCGGCGTGTACGCCGTGCTGTGCGCGCTGGAACAGACCCTCGGCCGCCCCTGCGCGTGGGATATCGCCGTACTTTTTGCCTCCGGTGAGGAGCTGGGCTGCCGCGGCGCGGCGCCGGCGGCCTTCGCCGCGGCCCCGCAGGCGGCCATTGCGGTAGACGTCAGTTTCGCCTACGTGCCCGGCAGCCAGGCGCATGCCTGCGGCCGGATGGGCGGCGGTGTGATGGTGGGTGTTTCCCCCTGTCTGGACAAGCGTCTGTCCGACGACATGATCTGGCTGGCGCGGCAGAAAAACATCCCGTATCAATGCGAGGTGATGGGGGAGAGTACCGGCACCGATGCAGACCGCATTACGCTCACGCGGGGCGGCGTGCCCTGCGCGCTGCTGAGTATTCCCCTGAAATATATGCACACGCCGGTCGAAAAAACGGCGGTGTGCGACATACAGGCCGTGGCCGACCTGATGGCCGCCTATATTGAGGAAGGAGAGATGCCGGTATGATGCAGACGCTGCGGGAACTGTGCGCGCTCGACGGTCCCTCCGGCCGGGAAGAGGCGGTGCGGGCTTATATCCTCAAACGGCTGGCTGACAGCAAGGTGCCCATGCAGGTGCGCGTGGACGCCATGGGCAACGTCCTGGCAGAGGTGACCGGCCGCCGCCGGGCGACCCGCCGGGTGTTGTTCGCCGCCCACATGGACGAGGTGGCGCTGATGGTCACCGGCATCACCGAGGACGGATACCTGCGTTTTACCACGGTCGGCGGCATTGCGCCGGACGTGCTGTACGGCCAACGGGTGCGCCTGGGCGACATTCCCGGCGTCATTGGCGGCAAGGCGATCCATCAATGCACTCCGGCGGAGCGGGAAAAGATCCCGGAGGAGCTGCTGATCGACGTCGGCGCCGCCGACGCGCAGCAGGCCGCCGCGTGGGTCAGCCCCGGCGATACCGCCGTCTTTGCCCAGCCGCCGGCTTCGCTGAACAAGGAGTTATGGCGGGCCCGCGCCATTGACGACCGGGCCGGCTGCGCCCTGTTGCTGCACCTGCTGGCGGAGCAGCCGGAATATGACCTGCTGGCCGCCTTTACCGTACAGGAGGAGGTGGGCCTGCGCGGCGCCGGTTGCGCGGCGTATACCCTGCAGCCGGATATTGCCGTTGCGCTCGACGCCACCACGGCGGCGGATACCGCCGGCGTGCCGGAAGATAAACAGGTGTGCCGCGTGGGCGCAGGCCCGGTGGTCTCCTTTATGGACCGGCGCACGCTGTACGACGGCGCGCTGTATACCTATATCCGCCGCTTGGCGCAGCAGAACGGCCTGCCCTCGCAGACGAAGGAACGCATCGCCGGCGGCAACGACGCCGGCGCCATGCAGGGCGCCGGGCCGGGGGCCCGGGTGGCGGCCGTGTCGCTGCCCTGCCGGTATATCCACTCGCCGTGCTGCGCCGTTTCCTCCCGGGATATGGCCGACACGCTGGCCCTGCTGCGGCTGATGGCCAACCGTCTGCCGGCGGAGAAAAACGTTTGATCCGCGCGGTGCAGGCCGTGTCGCCCGCGCCGGATACGGAGCAGGCGGTGCGGATGCTGGCGGTACAGCAGGCGTATGCGTGCGCCCCGGTCTGGCGCGCTTTTGTCAGCGACAGCGGCGGTACCGCCGTTTGGTATGACGGGCAGCTGTACGTGTGCGGCGGCGACGGGGAAGAGTGGGCGCTGTTCGCCGCCATGGACCCGACGGTGCGGTGCCTGCACGGGGACCCGGCCGCGGCCCGGGCTTTTGCCGGCCGGACCGGCGGCACGGTGGTCACGCGCACGGTTTTGCGGCCGGAGAGGCTGACGGTCGCCGCCGACGTCGAAACGGTGCGGCAGGCCTCGCCGGAGGCGTTGTGGCAGCTGCTGCGGGCCGGCTTCGGGGACGACGCCCCGGAGCACGACGGGTTTTACGTCGACGTGTCGCACCGGATGCGGCACGGATGGATGCAACTGCGCGCCGTGCGGCAGGGGGAAACCCTGCTGTCGGCGGCGGTGACGGTGGCGCTGTGCGACGGGGCCGCCGTGATCGGCGCGGTGGCGACCCGGCCGGAGGCACGCGGACAGGGATACGCCTCCGCCTGCGTGACGCAGCTGGCACAGGCGCTGGCCGGGCAGCAAAGGCGGGTCTTCCTGTGCCCGAAGAACGAGTACGCGGCGGGGCTGTATGCTTCGCTGGGTTTCGCGCCGTGCGGCGCGGTGGCGCTGGCGTACCGACCGGAATAAAAGAATAAAAAGAACACGGAGCGTGCTCCGTGTTCTTCTTCTTTTTGCGGTGAGCTATCGTTTATTTTTTCTTCTTTTTCAGGATCAGAACGATGACGACTGCCGCCGCCGCGCATACGGCCGCCGCAATGCCGAGGATCAGCGGCAGGCTGCTGCCGCCGTCAGCCTCTTCGGCGGGCGCCGTGGTGGGCGTCAGATCGGTGGGTGCGCCGGTCGGATCGGCGGGCGCCGTGGTGGGCGTCAGATCGGTGGGCGCGCCGGTCGGATCGGCGGGATCCGCCTCGCCGACGAGGGTATATTCCACGTCGCCGTTCTGCGAACCCATGGCGTATCCGTCCGGATACGCGGGATCCCAGATGTCGTTGATCTGCCCGGAGTAGGAGAAGGTCCGGCCGGGGCGCAGCGCGCTCATCGGGAAGGCGGCCTCCACGATATACCCGGTATCCGTATAGGTCTGCGCATGGAGGGATTTTGCAAAGTTGAAGGTAGCCGCTCCGCTTCCGTCCGGTCCGACGAAGAAGGTCCCGTCGGCCGCGTGATGGATCTTGAAGTCGGCTTCAAACGGGCCGTCGTTGCCCTCGTTATCGACGAACCAGTTTTCCAGCGCGTCGTTCTCCCAGCTGGTGTTGGTTTTTTCGCCCGCCGCCGAGGTGGGGGTGCTGTCCTCTATCACGGCACAGACGTAGAGGTAATCCTTGTCCCACAGGAAGTACACGATGCCGGTGTTGCGCAGCGCGTCGCCCTCTTTAAAACTGCCCCAGGACCAGACATATTTGTCCGGCACGGTGTACGTGGCGGAGGAGAGGTACGCTTCATCCAGCAGGCCGTCGACGGTCGGCGTACCTTTTTGCACGTCGCGTGAATCTGCCGCGCTGACCGGGAAAATCAGCAAGCCAAGCAGTACGCAAACGATGCTTGCCCACAACAAACTTTTTTTCATAACGGTTATTCCTTTCATCAATTATTATATTGCACAACCGGACGGACCGGTTGACCATATCCTTACAGCATCACGGGGCTGTTGCGCAGGTTGTTGTCGCGGATCTTGTCCCGGATGCAATAGGCGTAGCCTTCCAGGTAAGCCTCGGTGCGTTCGGACAGGTCCTGCGCCCGGATCTGCTGCGCGACGTCGGCGCAGATCTGCTCAATCAGCTGCGTGTTGCCGGTTCTGTCGTACGGGGCGGCGAGCAGCATTTCCAACCGGTCGGCCGTTTGGGTGCCGAGCAGGGGCAGCGCGCGCAGCGCGCGGAACAGCCACTTGTCGTAAGGGGCGTGGGCGTGGTTGCACAAAAATACCGCGCCGGCGGCCGCCCGGGCAAACCCGGCCAGCATCAGGGCCGCGGCGGCCTTTTCTCCGTGCGCCAGGCAGCGCGCGTAATTGTACTGCCCCTTCTGCGCCATGTGAAACACGGCGGACGCCAGTTTTTTCAGGCGCACATCCTCCGGCATGCCGTTCTTCAGGGTTTCCCGGATGGCGGAAAAGACGCCGAGCGGGTCACTCCACACCTCGCCGTTGGTTGCCTCGGCCAGATAGCAATCCGGAATAGCCAGCCATTCCTCGTTGCTTTCGGGCGCCCGGCCGGTGCCGGTGTAGAAGGCGTAAAAATCGTCTATCGTATGCACGCCCTTGCCATCGGCGCCGAACAGGCTCTTTTGCTCTATTTGCACGCCGCCGAACTCCTTGGGCAGCTTGCGGTAGGCGCGGAACAACTTGAAACCGAACTCTTTTTCATCCTCCGGCGTCAGCCACAGGCAGAAGCCGGGCTCAAAGTCATGGTCCCGCGAGATCCCGTCGTCAAAGCCGAAGCATTCCGACCCGTGGCCGACCAGCCCCACGGCGATGCGGTCCATATATTGCGGAAACTGCTGTTGCAGCATCGGCAGGCCGTACTGTTCGTAGTAGGCTTTGGCCAGTTCCAATCCCTTCATACGCCTTCGTAAATCTCCTTTGCGGTTTCTTCCAGGGCATCCGCCTCTTCCGGCCGCTGAAAATACCGGAAGGAGGGGGCGCATTTGGTCAAAATGAACGCGTAGTTGGCGTCATGCGGCTGACGCGGGGAGGTGAGGTATTCCCAAGCCTCGTCCAGCGTGCGTTCCACCCGCTCGTACGCGGCGGTGTCGTCCCGGTCGAAATACAGGTGCGCCAGGTTGATCAGCGACACCGCAATCTCCCCGTCGTGCGAGCCGTCCTGTTTGAGAATGCCGACGGCCTGATTATAGCACCGCTCCGCCTCGTCGTACCGGCCAAGGTCGGTCAGGGCGGAGGCCCGGTTGTTCAGCAGCGCGGCGTATTCGTAGGTGCCGGTTTTGTTTTCTGCCTGATACAACGCGGCCGCCTGCTCATACAAAGGCATGCCCTCCTGCGCGCGGCCGAAGGCTTTGAGGGTGGTGGCGGCATTGATCAGGATGGTCGCGCCGGACAGATGGGTTTGCATGCCGGTGCTTTGCAGCAGCTGCCGTACCTGTTGCACGGCGGCCAGCGCTTTATCCTGTTCGCCGGTGCGCCGGTAATAACCCAACTCCTCGTTGAGCACCGACAGCAGGCCGCGCTCGTCGCCCAGGCCGCGGGCCTCGGCCTCCCAATCGGCCAGGCATTTGCCGGCGGCGGGCAGGTCGTTGCGCGCCAGGCACGCGTCCAACTTAGCGATGAAGCGCGCGACGTTAATGCGCCCCACCGGCTCGCGTACGCAGCTGCTGCACGCGGGATATCCCGGATCGGTCACCGGAACCCACTCCTTTCCAATCCTTTGCGAAATCTACTTTTATTATATACGATCCGCCCGAAAAGGCAAGGATAAAAAACGAAGCCGCCCCGCCCGGCCGGGGCTTTGGCACGGCGTTTGGCAGAATGTCCGATTTTGCAGCGGTACGGGGCGCAATATCAGTTGAATTGTGGATTTTTTCACAAGGTACTTGCTTTTTGGCAAAAGAAGGATTACAATAAAACGGAATAAAAATATAGGAGGAATCACCATGTCTGTTAAAGTTGCCATCAATGGTTTCGGCCGCATCGGCCGTCTCGCATTCCGTCAGATGTTCGGCGCCGCCGGGTATGAGATCGTTGCCATCAACGACCTGACCAAGCCGTCGATGCTGGCCCAGTTGCTCAAATACGATACCGCGCAGGGCGGTTACTGCGGCCGCATCGGCGAAAAGCTGCACACCGTTACCGCCGACGATGAGGCGAACACCATCACGGTGGACGGCAAAACGCTGAAGATCTATGCGGAAAAAGACGCCGCCAACCTGCCCTGGGGGCAGATCGGCGTGGACGTCGTGCTGGAGTGCACCGGTTTCTACACCTCGAAGGAAAAATCCATGGCGCACATCAACGCCGGCGCCAAAAAGGTCGTTATTTCCGCCCCGGCCGGCAACGACCTGAAAACCATCGTGTATTCCGTCAATGAGAAGACGCTGACCAAGGATGATCAGATCATTTCCGCCGCTTCCTGCACCACCAACTGCCTGGCGCCGATGGCCAAAGCCCTGAACGACTATGCGCCCATCCAGTCCGGCATCATGAGCACCATCCACGCCTACACCGGCGACCAGATGATCCTCGACGGCCCGCACAGAAAAGGCGATTTCCGCCGTGCCCGCGCCGGCGCCGCCAACATCGTGCCGAATTCCACCGGCGCCGCCAAGGCCATCGGCCTGGTCATTCCGGAACTGAACGGCAAGCTGATCGGCTCCGCGCAGCGCGTCCCGGTGCCGACGGGCTCGACCACTATCCTGACCGCCGTCGTCAAGGGCAAAGACATTACCAAGGACGGGATCAACGCCGCCATGAAGGCAGCCGCTTCCGAATCCTTCGGGTACAATGAGGACCAGATCGTTTCCTCCGACGTGATCGGCATGCGTTTCGGTTCGCTGTTCGACGCCACGCAGACCATGGTCTCCAAGATCGATGACGACATGGGGACCACCTATCTGGAGCCCACGGGTTCCCAGATCGGCAAGAAGGAATCCATCGCCGACACGGCCAGGGTCCTGGCC
>JAFWVC010000109.1 GCA_017518415.1 Clostridia bacterium | reverse complement strand
GATCTTCTCCGCCCCGCAGGCGATTCTCGCCGCCAACGCCGGCGCGTCTTACGTGGCGCCGTTCGTCGGCCGTCTGGACGACATCGGCGAAAACGGTCTGGATCTGGCGGCCGAGATCCGCGAGATCTTTGACGCCCAGGGGATCAAAACCAAGATCGTGGCCGCTTCGGTGCGCCACCCGGTACACGTGGTCGAGCTGGCCAAGATGGGTGTGGACGTTGCGACGATGCCCTTTAAGGTCATCATGCAGATGGCGACCAACCCCAACACCGCCCGCGCGGTGGACGGCTTCCTGAAAGATTGGGAAAAGGTGCCGAAATAAAACAGAGTATTCCCCCAAAAGCCCGGAGAACAGCCGCTCTCCGGGCTTTTTTTCGTCGGTAGAGAGGCGCCGTGCGGCTTCTACTGCCGGTGCGGGGGAGAGTAGAGGCCCGCTTGCCGGCCGTAGGTTGCCCCGGCGGGCGGTGTGCGGTATGATGGACACACGGAGGGGAAAACGAATATGTCCAGAACACCGCTGCGGGACCGTGTGCTGCCCGCGTATAGCAAAAAAGAAGAGTGCGCCAACATGATCACCCACATCGTCGGCGGCGGCATCGGCGTGGTCGTGCTGCTGTGGGCGGTGCTGCTTTCCTGCTTCCGGCACAACGTGTGGGGCATTGTGTCCGGCGCCGTGTACGGCGCATCGATGCTGTGCCTGTACGCGGTGTCCAGCGTATATCACGGATTGCGTCCGTGCCGGGGCAAAAAGGTGATGCAGGTCATAGACCACTGCACCATTTATTTCTTGATCGCCGGCACCTATACTCCCATCCTTCTGTGCGCGATCCGGCCGGCGCATCCGGCCGCCGCCTGGACGGTGTTCGGGGTGGAGTGGGGGCTGGCGCTCGGCGCGGCCGCCTTCACCGCGATCGATCTCAAAAAATACAAAGTACTTTCTATGGCGTGCTATATCGGGCTGGGCTGGTGTGTGCTGGGTATTCTGCGGCCGACAATCGAGGCGCTCGGCGTGGCCGGGTTTGCCTGGCTGTTGGCCGGCGGCGTCAGCTATACCGTCGGGGCGCTGTTGTACGGCGTCGGAAAGAAAAAGCCGATCTTTCATACCGTCTTTCATATATTTGTCGACGTCGGCAGCGTACTGCAGGCCGTGTGCATTCTGGGATACGTGCTGTGATGATCCGCCCGGCCGGGCGGATCATTTTTTTCTTGACAGGCTGTACTGCATGCGTTATGATTGTAATAACAAAATAAAAAAGGGGAAGCGCAGGATGAAATACGAGAAACCGATCCTTTTTATTGAACTGTTTGATACAGAGGAACTGATCACCACCAGCCTGATCAACAACGGGGCGGAAGGCAACGGCGGTCCCGGTTTCGGCGGTCTCCGGTAACCATGCGCGGCAGCGGGCTGTGCCCGCTGCTTTCATGCTGCGCAGACAACGGAAGGAAGGTAAAAACAGATGCTTGCTCATTTGAACGACGTATTGCTCCCGGCACAAAAAGGGCATTATGCCGTCGGTTTGTTCAACACGACGGATACCGACATGCTGCAGGCGGCCATTCAGGCCGCGGAACAGCTGCGCTCGCCGATCATTATCGGCACGGCGGAGGTATTGCTGCCGTATGGGGATCTGCCGCTGATCGCCCCGTCGGTCATCGCGGCGGCGCAGCGCGCCAGCGTGCCGGTGGTTGTGCATTACGACCACGGCCTGACTTTTGAACGCTGCGTGCAGGCGCTGCGGCTTGGCTTTACCAGCGTGATGTTTGACGGATCCGCTGCCTCCCCGCAGGAGAACGTCGAGCAGACCCGGGAGATCGTGCGGATTGCCCATGCGCTGGGTGCCACGGTAGAAGGGGAAATCGGCCACGTGGGGGAGGCTGCCGGCGGCGACGCCGCGCAGGACGCCTATACTACGCCGCAGCAGGCGGTCGATTTTATCCGCGCTACCGGTGTGGATGCGCTGGCGGTCGCCATCGGCACGGCGCACGGCGTGTATAAGCACAAACCCAAGCTGGATATCGGCCGGTTGCAGGCCATCCGCGCGGCGGTGAATACGCCGCTGGTGCTGCACGGCGGTTCCGGTCTGTCCGACGACGATTTTCGCCGCACCATTCAGGAAGGGATCGCAAAGGTCAATATCTTTACAGACCTTTGCCTTGCCGGCGCCGAAGCGATGCGGCAGGGCATTCAGGCCGGCCTGTCGTATCTGGAAATCCGCAACAAAAAGGTGGAGGCCATTTGCCGCGCCGTCAGCGAGAAGATTGCGCTGTTCGGCTCTGCCGGCAAAGCGTAAGCCGGCTTGGACATACCATCGCATCACCGGCAAGGCGGATCCCTTGCCAAATCAACAGCACCGGGACGGTCATACCGCCCCGGTGCTGTTTGTATGTATTATTGTACGTATGGGATGCGCGCCACGCTCACACGTCCGCGCCGAGGTTGCGCAGCAGCCGGAACAGCAGGTGTACCGGCAGGCCGACGACGTTGAAATAGTCCCCCTCGATGCCGGATATCCACCGCCGGGCCAGGCCCTGCACGGCGTAGGCGCCCGCCTTGTCCCGCGGCTCGCCGCTGCGCACGTAGGCGAGGATCTCCTGCTCGCTCATCGGGTCAAACCACACCCGCGTCGTCTCATGGGCGGTCGCGATCCGTTCGCCGAAGCGCACCGTCAGCCCGCTGACGACGGTATGCGCGCCGCCGGCAAGCAGACGCAGCATCCGCGCGGCGTCCTCGTCGTCGCGCGGTTTGCCCAGGATCTTCTCTCCGGCGTATACAACGGTGTCGCACCCGATGATCAGCGTATCCGGCGTCAGTTCGCCGCTGCTTTGCAGCATACTGCGCGCGCTTTCCGCCTTGCGGCGGGACAGTTCTTCCGTCAGCGCTTCGGGCGTGCGCAGCCCGCTTTGCTCGTCGCAGGGGGCGGTCACGGCCCGGAAGGGAATACCCAGTGATGCCAGTATTTCCCGCCTTCTCGGTGAGGCGGAGGCCAGTATGATCTGCAAAACCACTCACATCCTTTTTTCTACTATACCATATAAATCCGCCTTTGTCCAGCTGTTTGAAAAAAGCAAGAAAAAAAGAGAAAACGTGAGAAATCATGAGATAAGGCCCATAAAAGCAAGTGCCTCCGTCTGTTTTAGACTTTCTTTGACTTTGACTTTCTCTGACTTTCGAGTAAAATGGTAGGCAGAACAGAAGAAAGGAAGCAGACAGATGCGCATAAGCGATATCATTACAGCCTATATTCTGGAACAGATGGACCGGGAAGGCGGCGCGGCGGAGCTGCAGCGCAACACGCTGGCCGATCAGTTCGGCTGTGTGCCCAGCCAGATCAGTTATGTGCTGACCTCCCGTTTCACGCCGGAGCAGGGCTATATCGTGGAAAGCCGGCGCGGCGGCGGCGGATATATCCGCATCCGCCGGGTGCAGGCGGTCGACACGCCGTCGATGCTCATGCACGTGGTCGCCTCACTGGGCGACGTGCTGGCGCCGGAAGCGGCGGCCTCCATCCTGCAAAGTTTGCTGTACGAGGGGCAGATATCGAAGGAAGCGGCCGTGCTGTGCGCGGCGGCCGTCTCGGATAAGGCCTTCCGGGATGTGCGGCCGGATCAGCGGGACCGCGTCCGTGCGACGATGCTCAAACAATTGCTGGCCACCTTGGCCGCCAAATGAAAAGGAGAGATCACTATGCTTTGTCAAAAATGCGGAAAACGAGCGGCGACGACTCATATCCGCCGCAATATCAACGGCACGGTGTCTGAAATGCACCTGTGCGGCGAATGCGCCCGCCAGGAAAATCTGACGCCGATCTTCTCCGGCTTGATGCCGGATTTCGCGGACTTTTGGGGCAACCTGTTCGGCGACGCGCTTTCGCCGGCGCTCGGCGACGGCGTGCGGTGCGAAGGTTGCGGCCACAGCTTCCGCGACATTGTGGAAAGCGGCAAGGTCGGCTGTGCCAAATGCTACACCACGTTTTATAACCAGTTGCTGCCGTCGATCCAGCGGATCCACGGGCGCACCGCTCATACCGGGCGTACGCTGCCCGCTACTGATGAACAGACCCGCCGGAAAGCGGAGATAGAATCGCTCAAAGCGACGCTGCAGCGCGAGGCAGCCGCGCAGAATTATGAAGAATGCGCCCGGTTGCGCGATCAGATCAAGCAGCTTGAACAGCAAAAGGAGGCTTGACGGAGATGGCACAAAAATGGTATCAGACGGCCGGCCCGGAAGGGGACGTCGTCATTTCCACCCGCGTGCGGTTGGCACGCAACCTGCCGGATATGCCGTTCCCGGCTTCGATGACGCCGGCGGCCAAAGCGCAGCTGATTGAAAAGGTGCGCGGCGCGCTGGCGGATACCCCGTGGAAGTTTCAGTATCTGGATATGGCCTCCATGCCGGAGACGGCAGCGCTGTCGCTGGCGGAACGGCACCTGATCAGCCCCGAGTTTGCCTGCCGCGAAGAGGGCAGCGGGCTGCTGCTCTCCGAGGATGAGAGCGTGAGCATCATGCTCTGCGAGGAGGACCACGTGCGCCTGCAGGTGCTGTGCGCCGGCATGCAGCTGGAACAGGCCTATCAGACGGCCGCCAAAATCGACGCTATTCTCGATGCGCACCTGCATTTTGCCTACGATGAGCGGCTGGGCTATCTGACGCAATGCCCGAGCAATCTGGGCACCGGTATGCGCGCTTCGTTGATGCTGCACCTGCCGATGCTGGAGAAACGGGGCAGCGTGGCCAACCTGTCAGGCACCGTGTCCAAACTCGGTATGACGGTACGCGGGCTCTACGGTGAAAGCAGCCGTGCCTTCGGCGCAATGTACCAGCTGTCCAACCAGATCACGCTGGGCATCTCGGAACAGGCGGCGCTGGCCAACCTCAAAGGGGTGGCGGAGCAGATCCTGCGGGAGGTACGGGCCGCCCGGCAGGCCGTCAAGGAGGACGTTGCTTTTGAGGACACCGTGTGGAGAGCTTACGGTTTGCTGAAAACGGCCCGTTTGCTGACCACGCAGGAGTGCCTGGAACTGCTCAGCACGTTGCGCATCGGCGTGGCGGTCGGGCTGGTGCAGGATATTACCATGGATGCTTTGTGCAGCCTGCAGAACCGCATCGGCGCCGGTACCCTTTCGCTTGAAAGCGGCAAGGCGCTGTCCGCCGCCGAGAGGGATACCGCCCGGGCGGCCTGCGTACGGCAGGCGCTGCAATAAAAGGGCAAAGATGCTTTGCCCTGTAAAGGAGTGAAGTTTTATGTACCGTTTCAAAGGTTTTACGGAGAAAGCCAATGCGGCGCTCAACCTTGCCATTGAAGCCGCCGGCCAACTGGGGCATACCTACGTCGGCTCCGAGCATATCGTGCTCGGTCTGCTGCGGGAAGGTACCGGCGTGGCCGCTGCCGTGCTGAGCGGGCAGGGAATCGGCGCCGAAGAATATCTGGAACAGCTCACGCAGGCCGTGGGCACCGGTACGCCGGTGTCTGTGACGGCCAACGACCTGACGCCGCGCGCCAAGACGATTCTGGAAGTGGCGCTGCGGGAAGCCGTGGAACTGCGCCACGGCTACGTTGGCACGGAGCATCTGCTGCTCGCCGTTCTGCGGGATGAGGAGAGCGTCGGTGCCCGGCTGCTGGCCCGTTGCGGCGCCCGGCCCGACAACATTGAGCAGGAGATCGTCCGCTCTGCCGGGGCAGCCGGGGAACCGGCCGGCACGGCGACGGTCGGCGGCCGCGGCAAAAACGGCGCCACGCCGGTGCTCAACGAGTTCGGCCGCGATTTGACCGAACTGGCCGAGCAGGGCAAGCTGGACCCGGTTATCGGCCGGGAAAAGGAGATCGAGCGGGTCATCCAGATCCTGTCCCGCCGGACCAAGAACAACCCCTGCCTGATCGGTGAACCGGGCGTCGGCAAAACGGCCATCGCCGAAGGGCTGGCGCAGAAGATCACCGCCGACGAGGTGCCGGAGCTGCTGCACGGCAAGCGGGTCATCACCCTTGACCTGACCGGCATGGTGGCCGGCACCAAATACCGCGGCGATTTTGAAGAGCGTATCAAAAACGCGCTGGCCGAGGTCAAAAAGCAGGGCAACATCCTGCTGTTCATCGACGAGATCCATACTCTTATCGGCGCCGGTGCGGCCGAAGGGGCCGTGGACGCTGCCAACATCCTCAAGCCCTAACTGGCGCGGGGCGAGTTGCAGGTCATCGGCGCAACCACGCTGGACGAATACCGCAAGCATATTGAAAAAGACGCCGCGCTCGAACGCCGCTTCCAGCCGGTGATGGTCGGCGAACCGTCGGAGGAAGAAACGCTGCAAATCCTGCACGGCCTGCGCGATAAATACGAGGCGCACCATAAAGTGCGTATCACCGACGAGGCGCTCGATGCGGCCGTGCATCTGTCGCAGCGGTATATTTCCGACCGTTTTCAGCCGGATAAGGCCATCGACCTGATGGACGAAGCGGCCTCCCGCGTGCGGCTGCGCAGCGTGACCGCTCCGCCGGAGCTGAAAAAGATGGAGGATGAGGTCAAGCGCCTGTCCACCGAAAAGGAAGCCGCCGTCAACGAGCAGGACTTTGAACGGGCCGCCCGGCTGCGCGACGAGGAAAAGGAAGTGTCCGCCCGGCTGGACGAGGCCAAACGGAACTGGAAGGAGAAAAACGCCGCCGTGTCTGAGACCGTCGGCGCGCAGGACATCGCCGCCGTCGTCTCCGGCTGGACCGGCGTGCCGGTCGCACAGCTGACCGAGCAGGAGAGCGAACGCCTGCTGCACATGGAGGAAATTCTGCACAAGCGGGTCGTCGGGCAGGATGAGGCCGTCAAGGCCGTATCCAAAGCCATCCGCCGCGGCCGCGTCGGGCTGAAAGACCCCAAGCGGCCCATCGGTTCCTTCATCTTCCTCGGGCCCACCGGCGTCGGCAAAACAGAACTGTGCAAAGCCCTGGCCGAGGCGGTGTTCGGCGACGAAAACGCCATGATCCGCCTGGATATGTCGGAGTATATGGAAAAGCATACCGTCTCCCGTCTGGTCGGCTCGCCTCCCGGCTACGTGGGCTTTGAGGAGGGCGGCCAGCTCACGGAGAAGGTCCGCCGCAAACCGTATTCGGTCATCCTGTTCGACGAGATGGAAAAGGCCCATCCGGACGTCTATAATATGCTGCTGCAAATTCTGGAAGACGGCATCTTGACCGACGCGCAGGGCCGCCGGGTCGACTTCAAGAACACCATCATCATCATGACGTCCAACGTCGGCGCCCGGCTGCTGACCGAGCAGCATAAGCTCGGCTTCGGCGAGACCGGCGGCGCGCGGGATTTCGAGACGCTGCGCACCACCGTGATCGACGAGCTGAAAAAGGCCTTCCGGCCCGAGTTCCTCAACCGGGTCGACGACATCATCGTTTTCCATCAGCTGCAGCAGGCCGATATTGACGAGATCGCCCGCCGTATGCTTGACCAGCTGCGTGCGCGTACCGAGGAGATCGGTATCCGCCTGACGGTCAGCGACGCGGCGGCGCAGAAACTGGCGGCGCAGGGGTTCGACCCCGTGTACGGCGCCCGTCCGTTGCGGCGCACCATCCGCGCGCAGGTGGAGGATCCCCTGTCCGAGAAGATTCTGGGCGGGGAATATAAAGCCGGCGACACCGTGGCAGTAGACGTCGATGACAAGGGCTTTACCTTTGCAAAGCAATAAACAAAAAAAAGAACCCCCGTATCCGGCGGATACGGGGGTTTGCTTTATTTCTTCACGGGTTTGGAGACCGGCGGGGGAGACAGCCGGCCCTCCGCGTTGCGCAGCAGGTTGAGCAGCGAGGAGGCGAACATCGGGTATTCCGCCGCCAGCTTGTCGGTGGAAAGGGCCGGCGCCGCTTCTTCCGGCAGGCCCGGCTCACCGGCGACGGCTTTGCCTTCCGTCAGTGCGCCGATCACGGCGTCGGTATGGATCATTTCGGCCATTACCGAAGACGGAAAGAAAAAGTCCGGCACCGAAAACAGGTCGCGCGGGTTTTTGGGGTTGGCCGCATACAACTTGCGGAACACCGCGTAGATCGACAAAGAGAAGAAGGCGGATACCTCGGTCGTCAGCGCCTTGTTGTTAAGTTTCTGCAACAGTTCGTACACGACGCTCACGGAGTTGAGGGTCAGCTTTTTATTCAGTACCGGCAGCACGCTGCCGCGGTATTTGTAATCCTTCAAATTGGGATCGTCTTCGGGAATATCCTCCGCTTTCAGGATGGCGCCCGATTTATCGGCCGTGCGCCCGAGCAGATAATCGCATGAGACCTGATAATAGTTGGCTGCCCGTATCACAAAATCCAGTCCGCATTCCCGGATTCCTTTTTCATAATGAGAAAGCAGCGCCTGCGATACCTCTAATGCGGCGGCCGCTTGTTTTTGACTGATCCCGCGCTCTTTGCGCAGCAGGGTCAGGATCCGTGGAAAAGCAACGTTCATGGTAACACCTCAAAACGGGAATAGAGATTTTGCCGAAAAAAGCGGTCAAAATAACAGACCGCACTGGATCAGCCGGTCTGATTTCTCAAAACTTATACTGACTGTTGAATAGTATAACAGATGACATACCGTTTTGTAAAGAGGCAAAAGGTAAGTTTTTTCAATTCTTTTTTGTGGAATGCGACAAATATTCCGCCGCCAAAAAAGTTTTTACATAATTTACAATTCCGATATATACTTTTATAATGATTTATAGTATGATAATTTCAGAGTAAAATCGTCGATCGGCAGGTGGAGCCATGTTCGGCTACGTCAGAGCGTATCAACCGGAACTGAAAGGCAAAGAACTGGAGCAGTACCGCGGCGTATATTGTGGCTTGTGCAAAACGCTGCGGCGGCGGTACGGCCGGCTTGCTTCCTGGACGCTCCATTACGATTTTGTCTTTCTGGCCCTGTTCCGGATGGAGCAGCAGCCCGGCTGCGCCGGGTTCCGGCCGCTGCGTTGTCCTTATCATCCGCTGCGCCGGCGGATGTGCTGCCGGCAGAACGAGGCGCTGGATTTTGCGGCGGACGCAGCTATGGTGCTGGTTTGGTATAAATTGCAGGACACCAAGGCCGACGCCGGCTTTTTCGGCCGGCTCGGCGCGCGGATCGCTTTGCTGTTGTATCGGCGCTGCTATCGCAAAGCCTGCCGCCGGCTGCCGGCGTTTGACGCGCTGGCGGCGGATTGCATGCGGCAGCAGGCACGGCTGGAGGCGGAGCGCTTGCCCGATACCGACCGGGCGGCCGACCCGACGGCGCGGATGCTCGCTTTCCTCGCGGCAGCCGACAGCCCGGAGGCGGACCGGCCGGCCAGGGAACGGCTGGGTTATTGCCTCGGCCGGTGGATCTATCTGATCGACGCCCTCGCCGACCTGGAAAAGGACGGCAGACGCGGCGGGTATAATCCGCTGCTGCTGAAATATCCGGGCAAACCGCTGCCCGAGGTCCGCGCGGCCGCGACGGCCTCGCTCAATGCGTCTTTGGCGGAATGTATCGAAGCATACCGCACCCTGCCGGAAGGCAACTTCCGGAGCATTCTGTGTAATATCCTGCAATGGGGAATGCCTGCCGCCCAGCGGCTGGCGGCCCTGCCGGCAGCTGAAAGGAAAGAGAATAACACATGAACATGGACCCGTATCAAGTGCTGGGTATCTCGCCGGATGCAACCGACGAACAGGTCAAGGCTGCGTACCGGGAACTGGCCAAAAAATATCATCCGGATCATTACGGAGACAATCCTTTGTCGGATCTGGCACAGGAAAAAATGCAGCAGATCAACGAAGCGTACGACACCATCATCAAGCAGCGCCGCGCCGGCCGGTCCGGCGGCGCCCGCTCGCAATACGGCGATATCCGCAACCTGATCCGCGCCGGCCGGATCGAGGACGCCGAAGTGCTGCTCGACGGTATTCCGGAAGCCGCCCGCGATGCGGAGTGGCACTTTCTGAAGGGCAGCCTGCTGTATAAAAAAGGCTGGCTCGACGCGGCGGCCGAGCATTTTTCCGCCGCTTGCCGGATGGATCCCGCCAATCAGGAATATCAGGCTGCTTTCCGGCAGATCAGTGCCCGGCGGCAGGGTGGCGGGTACGCCGCGCAGCCGCGCGGTTGTTCCGGCTGCGATATGTGTACCGGACTGATATGCGCCGATTGCTGCTGCGAATCAATGGGCTGCGACCTGATCCGCTGCTGCTGAAAGGATAAAGACGATGAAAAAGACCGGAAAAATCGCCCTGGGGGGTGTGTTGGGGGCTTTGTCGCTGATCTGTATGCTCTTGACCGTTTTTCCCTCCATGACGTACGCGCTGCCGGGGTTGGCCGGCCTGGTGCTGTTGCCGCTGGCGCTGGAAGCGGGGCCGCGTTGGGGTTGGGCGTCGTTTGCGGTGGTGGCGGTGCTTTCTTTCCTTTTTGCTCCGATGCCGGAGGCCAAAATGATGTTTGCTGCGTTTTTCGGATATTATCCGGTCGCGCGCCTGTGGATCGAAAAGCGCCCCTTCTGGCTGCGCTGGACCGTCAAGCTGGTGTTGTTCAATGCGGCGATGATCCTGTCGTATCTGCTGTTGCTGTCCGTGTTCCATCTCGATCCTGACACGTTTGAAATCGGCGGGGTCAACCTGCCGTGGCTTTTCCTGCTGGCGGGCAACGGGGTATTTATCGTGTATGACGTGGCCATCGGGCGGATTGTCGCCCTGTATCAGGCCCGCTTGCACAAAATATTTGCCCGCGTGTTCCATATCTGACGGGCGGCAAAAAACAGTTTCGGCTTGCTTTTTTTTCAAAAAGATTTATAATATTTTATAATCGGTCCGGTTGTATTATATTGCAGAGAGCAGGGGGACAATCATGGTGAAAACCAACCTCATCGCGCACATTACCCGGCAGATGTCCGGCTTTTCCAAGGGGCAGCGCCGGATTGCCCAATATATTCTGGAGCATTATGATACCGCGGCTTTCCTGACGGCATCCAGGCTCGGCGGGATGGTCGGCGTGAGCGAGTCGACGGTAGTCCGCTTTGCAACCGAGTTGGGGTTCGACGGCTATCCGCATCTGCAAAAGGCCATGCAGGAGCTGATCCGCAGTAAACTGACCTCGATGCAGCGGGTGGAGGTCACCCGTTCGCTTATGACAGACGAGCAGGTGCCGGGTCACATCATGCAGTGCGACGTGGACAATATCCGCCAAAGCCTTGAGGAACTGCCCGCCGACGTGTTTCAGGGTGCGGTGGATACACTGGTCAAGGCCCGCAAGGTGTATATTTTCGGCGCCGGCAGTTGTCGCGCGCTGGCGAATTTTGCCGCCTACTATCTGAAACTGCTGCTGCCGGATATCCACCTGCTGTATACCTCCAGCGAAACAGAGATTCTGGAGGAAATGGTCCACATCGGGCAGGAGGACGCCATCCTCGGCATCAGTTTCCCGCGCTATTCCAGCAAGGCGGTCAAGACGATGCATTTTGCGCACTCGCGCGGGGCCAGGGTCATCGTCATTACCGACAGCCAGATCTCGCCGATTGCGGAATACGCCTCCTATCTGTTGCTGGCGCACAGCGACATGGCCACGATTGTGGATTCTCTGGTTGCGCCGCTGAGCATCCTCAACGCCCTGATCGTGGCCGTTTCTCTGCGCCGGATGGAGGAAAACCGCAAAACCCTCGGCGAACTGGAACAGCTTTGGGAAAAATATCAGGTATATCAGCCCTTTGATCAGTTGACATGAACAGCGACGTATTGGTGATCGGCGCGGGTGCGGCCGGCCTGATGGCCGCCGGTACCGCCGCGGCCAGAGGGCTTTCCGTCACCGTGCTCGAGCGCAACGCGCGCCCGGCCCGCAAAGTGATGATCACGGGGAAGGGCCGCTGCAACGTGACCAACCGTTGTACCGTGGCGGAGTGCATGGAACATATCCCGGGGGACGGCCGCTTTTTATACAGTGCGCTGTCCGCTTTTTCACCGGAGGATACCATTTCGTTTTTCGAAAGCCGCGGTGTGCCGCTGAAAACGGAGCGGGGCAACCGGGTTTTCCCGGCGTCCGACAAAGCGGTGGATATCGTCGACGCGCTGACAGCGTTTGCCAGGCAGGCCGGCTGCCGTTTTGTGCAGGGCCGTGCGGTGCAGCTGCTTCTGCGGGACGGCTGCTGCCGCGGTGTGCGCACGGAGCAGGGGGAGACCCTGACCGCCTGCGCCGTCATCGTGGCGACCGGCGGGCTGTCGTATCCGGCCACAGGTTCCACCGGCGACGGGTACGAACTGGCCCGGCAGGCCGGCCACCGCATCGTGCCGTGCCGCGCCTCTCTGGTGCCGCTGGAAAGTCCGGATCCGTGGTGCCGCCGCCTGCAGGGGCTGACGCTGAAGAACGTGGAACTCAAAGCCCGCCGCGACGGTGACCGGAAGATCGTATACACCGGCTTCGGCGAGATGCTGTTTACCCATTTCGGCGTATCCGGGCCGCTGGTGCTCAGCGCCAGCGCCCACATGAGGGATCTGCCGGAGCAGACGTATACGCTGCTGCTCAACTGCAAACCGGCCCTGACGCCGGAACAATTGGACGCCCGCCTGCTGCGGGAACTGGCAGCCCGCCCCGCGGGGCAGATGCTGTCCGTTTTGCAAACGCTTCTGCCGCGCGCGCTGGCCAAAGAGCCGCTGTTCGGCGTCGATCCGGCGCTGCCGTGCGCCGCGTTGACCAAACAGCAGCGCCGTGCCGTGGCCGCGGCCTTGCAGCAGCTGCCGATCCGCGTGACGGGTACCCGCCCGGTCGAGGAAGCTATCGTGACTGCCGGCGGCGTGTGTACCGCCGAGGTGGACGCGCGGACCATGCGCTCCAAGCGTTGTGAAGGCCTGTACTTCGCCGGCGAAGTGCTGGACGTGGACGCTTATACCGGCGGTTTCAATTTACAAATCGCGTTTTGTACCGGCGTGGCCGCCGGCCGCAGCGCAGGAGGGAAACATACATGAAAAAACATATCGCCGTAGCGATCGACGGGCCTTCCGGCGCGGGCAAAAGCACCGTGGCCCGCCATGCCGCGCAGGAGCTGTCTTTCATTTACGTGGATACCGGGGCGCTGTACCGCTCGGTCGGCTGGTACGTGTGCCGCGCCGGGGCGGACCCCGGGCAGGCCTCCCAGGTAGAACCGCTGCTGGCGGGGCTGGATATCCGTTTCGGCTACGTCGACGGTGAGCAGCACGTCTACGTCAACGGGGAGGACGTCGGTGACGCTATCCGTACCCCGGAGATGTCGATGGCGGCTTCCGCCGTATCGGCGCTGCCGGCGGTGCGCGCTTTTTTGCTGGATTGTCAGCGGCAGATTGCGGCGGAAAACAGCGTGATCATGGACGGGCGGGATATCGGCACCGTCGTGCTGCCTGACGCCGCGCTGAAGATCTACCTGACCGCTTCGGTCGAATGCCGCGCGCAGCGCCGCCTGCTGGAATTGCAGCAAAAGGGCATCCGTACGACGTATGCGCAGGTCGAACAGGATATGCGGCAGCGGGACTATAACGATACGCACCGCGCCGTCGCTCCGCTGCGCCGCGCGCAGGACGCCGTGCTGCTGGATACTTCCGCGTTGGATCTGCAGCAGTCGATCGACGCGGTCAAGCAGCTGATTATGAAAGTGATGGAGGAATAAGGCGATGAGACGCTTGCTGGTCCGGATCGGTTCACCGGTTTTCCGGTTGCTGTTTCCGTACAAGGTGATCGGGAGAGAGAACATTCCTTCCGAGCCAGGCCGGTATCTGTTGTGCTGCAACCATATTTCGCTGGCGGATCCCGCCTATCTGATGGCGAGTTATCCGGAGCATATTTACTTTATGGCCAAGGCGGAACTGTTCCGCCACAAACTGCTCGGCTGGGTCATCGGCAAGTTGGGCGCCTTTCCGGTTGAACGCGGCACCGGCGGCGCTTCCGCCATCGAGACGGCGAAAACGATCGTACGGGACGGCAAGACAATGGGTATTTTTCCCGAAGGAACCCGCTCTAAAACGGGGGAATTGCTGCGCTTTAAGAGCGGTACGGCTTTGATCGCCGCGCAGACCGGCGCGACGGTGGTGCCCGCGTGCGTGGTGACCAAAAACCAGAAGGTAAAACCGTTCCGCCGCGCATATATTTTGTACGGCGAACCGCTCACGCCGGAGCAGCTGCACCTGACCGGCGAGCAGCCGGATCTGCGCTATGCGACCCGGTTGCTGATGGAACGCATCGCCGCATTGAAGGAGGCGGCCCCGCAATGATCTGTCTGGCCGAATCCGCCGGCTTCTGCTTCGGCGTGCGCAAGGCGATGGACGCCGTGTACCGCCTGCTGGACGAGGGCCGGCAGGTGTGTACTCTCGGGCCTATCATTCATAATCCGCAGGCCGTGGCGCAGCTGCAAAGCAGAGGAGTGCGCATCGTGCAAAGCGCCGACGAGGTGCCGCCCGGGGCGGTACTGGTCATCCGCTCGCACGGGGTGCCGCGCACAGTGTATGAGCAGATACAGGCCAAACAGGTGGAAATGTGCGACGCGACCTGTCCTTTTGTAGATAAGATCCACCGCATCGTGTGGGAAAACTCCTCGGAGGATGTACCGGTGCTGATCGCCGGCGACGCCGGCCATCCGGAGGTGACGGGCATCAAGGGCTTCTGCCGCGGCCCGGTCTTCGTCTTTTCCGCGCCGGAAGAGCTGCAGCGCTGGATGGCGGAGAACCCTCAGTGGGATCAAAAGCCGGTCATAATGGTGTCGCAGACCACTTTTTCGGTGGAAACATGGAAAAAAAGCGCAGAAATCGCAAAAAAGCACTATACAAATCTTAAATTATTTGATACAATATGTAATGCGACGGCTGTGCGCCAGCAGCAAGCGGTTGCATTATCCCAAAAAAGTGATATACTTGTGATTGTCGGGGGCCGGGAAAGCTCCAACACCACCAAACTGCGCGACGTGTGCGCGCCCTACTGTCCGACTCTGCTTATCGAGACAGCGGCGGAGCTCAGGCCGGAGCAGTTCCGGGGTGTTCGGGTCGCCGGGTTGACAGCCGGCGCTTCCACGCCTTCCGATATTATAAAGGAGGTATTTCGAACTATGTCCGAAATCATTGACAACAAAACCGAGGTCCAGGAGTCTGCCTTGCCGGTGGCAGAAGAAGCTCAGGAAGAAATGAGTTTTGCGGAGGCGCTGGAAGCTTCTCTGCAAAATAGCAATACGGATGAAAGGGTAAAAGGCATCGTCGTGGGGTTTGCTCCCAACGAAGTGCAGGTAGAAGTAGTCGGCCGCAAGCAGGCCGGGTATATTCCGATTGACGAGTTGGCAGCGGTTCCTCCGGCCAATCCGGCAGACGTGGTGAGCATCGGCGAAGAACTGGAACTGCTGATTATGCGCACCAACGACCAGGAAGGCACCATGATGCTCTCCAAAAAGCGCCTCGAAGCGCAGAAGGGCTGGATGAAAGTGATTGACGCCGAGCAGAGCGGCGAAGTCCTGGAAGGCGTAGTGGCGGAAGTCATCAAAGGCGGCGTGCTGGTCGTGACGGACGGCGTGCGCGTGTTTGTGCCTGCCTCTCAGGCATCGGTCCATCGCATGGAGGATCTGACGCCGCTCAAGGGGCAGACGGTCCGTTTCACCATTATTGAAGTCAATCAGCGCCGCCGCCGCGCCGTCGGCTCCATCCGCAAGGTCTCTGAGAAGGAGCGCAAGGTGCGGGAGGAGGCTTTCTGGGCGCAGGCGGAAGTCGGCCAGAAGTATACCGGCACCGTGAAGTCGCTGACTTCTTACGGCGCGTTCGTCGATCTGGGCGGCGTGGACGGTATGGTCCATATCTCCGAGCTGTCCTGGGAGCGTATCAAACACCCGTCCGAAGTGGTGAAAGTGGGCGACGTTATCGAGGTATACATCAAGGACCTCAATCCGGAAAAGAAAAAAATCTCGCTCGGCTACCGCAAAGATGAGGAAAATCCGTGGGAGATCTTCAAGGCCCGCTATCCGATCGGCAGCACCGTGCAGGCAAAGATCGTCAGCCTGACTTCTTTCGGCGCCTTTGCGCAGATCCTGCCGGGTATCGACGGCCTGATCCACATCTCCCAGATCGCCGATCATCGTGTGGAAAAACCGCAGGATGAGCTGAAAGTCGGCCAGGAAGTGACCGTCAAGATCACCAATGTCGATTATGACAAACGCCGCATCAGCCTGTCGATCCGCGCGCTGCTTGAACCGGCCGCTCCGGCGGAAGAGACGGCGCCGGCTGCTAAGGAAGAACCGGCCGCCCCGGCCGAGGAACCGGCTGAAAAAGAAGAGACCGTTGAAACGGCAGAATAAAGTACACAGGGAAGCAGGGTGACAGGCGGCAGTTTGTCACCCTGTTTGTTCTGTACACAATCTTTACGGAAAACGGGAAGAAGGGGAACGCTTGAAGCAAGCAATCGTGATCGGCGCCGGCCCGGCCGGATTGACGGCGGCATATGAACTGGTCAACCGTTCGGCCGACTGGCAGGTGACCGTGCTGGAGGCGCAGGATGCCGTCGGCGGTATCTCCAAAACCGTATGCGTGGACGGTAACCGGATGGATCTGGGCGGGCATCGTTTCTTTTCCAAAGATCCTCAGGTGGTGGAACTGTGGAAGCGGCTGCTTGCACCGCAGGGCGCTCCTTCGCTGGACGATGCGCTCCTGGGCCGGCCGTCGCGGCTGACGCAGGGCGGGCCGGACCCTTCTGCACAGGATGAGGTGCTGTTGACCCGGCGCCGCGTGTCCCGCATCTATTACAAACGTAACTTTTTTGATTATCCCATCTCCATGAGTTGGAAGACCCTGCGCCGTATGGGCTTTTTCACGACGATGCGCGCCGGGTGCAGCTATCTGGCGGCCTGCCTGCACAAGCGCAGGGAGAACTCGCTGGAAGATTTTTATATCAACCGTTTCGGCAGGGTGCTCTACCGCATGTTTTTTGAGGGCTATACCGAAAAACTGTGGGGCCGCCATCCGCGGGATATTTCCGCCGATTGGGGCGCTCAGCGCGTCAAGGGTTTGTCCATACGGGCCGTGCTGCGCGATATCTGGGATAAATGGACCGGCCGGAAGAACCGGCACGTCGAAACCTCGCTGATCGAGGAGTTTTATTACCCCAAATACGGGCCCGGCCAAATGTGGGAGACGATGGCGGAGCAGATCCGCCTCAAAGGCGGGCAGATCCGTTCAGGCTGCCCCGTTGTCGGCGTTGTTCCGGAAGGGGAGGGTGCCCGCATACTTTTTACCGAACAGGGACAGACCCGCACGGTATGGGCCGATGCGGTGTTTTCCTCCATGCCGCTGTGCGATCTGGCACGCGCGTTGGGCGATGCGCTGCCGCCGTCAGCGCGGGACGTTGCCGTCGCCCTGCCGTACCGGGACGTTGTAACGGTCGGCCTGCTGGTCGATCGGCTGGCACTGAAAAACGATACCGATATTCCTACCCTGGGCGACGTGGTGCCGGATTGCTGGATCTACGTGCAGGACACGGGGGTTAAGCTCGGGCGGATACAGATCTTCAACAACTGGTCGCCTTATCTGGTGAAGGATCCGCTGAAAACCGTCTGGTTGGGGCTGGAGTTCTTTTGCCGCGAAGGGGACGACTTTTGGAACATGCCGCAGCAGCAGTGTGTCGACCAGGCCGTACGCGAGTTGGTTTCAATGGGCGTGCTGGCGCAGGATGCCGCTGTGCTGGATGCGCACCGCGAGCGTGTTTCCAAGGCGTATCCCGCTTATTTTGACTCTTACGGCAGGATCGATCAGCTCATCTCACAGCTGAACGCTTTTCCGTTTTTGTATTGTATCGGCCGCAATGGGCAGCACCGCTACAACAATATGGATCATTCCATGGTTACGGCGATGCGGGCCGTGCAGCTGCTGTTGACGGGTGAGAAAGACCGTACCGTTTTGTGGAACGTCAACGTTGAGCAGGAATATCACGAGACGGCGTCGGATCAGGCCGGCGGCCGGTAACCGCTTTCCCTCTTTCTGCGTAAAATACAATGCGCGCAAAAAGAGGGAGGGATCGATGTGCGTTCTTCGAACCGCGCCCGGCGTATGGGCCGCCTGCGCCCGGGCATCCTTCTATTGGCGGTTGTGTTGCTGCCGCTGTTGCTGTTTTGCGAAATACAGCTGCGCCCGCTGATCCTGACCTATGCCCGGGACGCCGCCCGCTGGTCCGGTACGCTGGCGGTGGAAACGGCGGTGCAGCAGGTGCTTTCCGGCGAAGAGGATCTGTATGATACGCTGGTGCATATCCGGCGGGACGCGGACGGCCGCGTGCTGTCGGTCGAGGCGGATATTGCGGCGGTCAACCTGCTCAAAGCCCGTATCAGCGCCGCAATCCTCTCGCAGTTGGACGCCTGCCGCAAAAGGCAGATCGTTGTGCCGTTCGGCAGCGCCGTGGGCGGCGGCTTTTTTACCGGCCGCGGCCCGTACCTGCATTTTACGGTGCATATCAGCGGCTCGGCGGTAGCGACCATCCAAAGTCGGCTGGAACAGGCCGGCGTCAATCAGACCATGCACAGCATCTGGCTGTCGGCAGAGGTACGGCTGTTTGCCGCCGTGCCCGGCAACCGCGGCTCTGCCACGTTCAGCAGTGATTATCTGCTGGCGCAGACGGTACTGGTCGGCGACGTACCGCAGACTTTTGCGTCCCTGGAAGGTCAATGGTAACAAGAAAAGGATGTGTATGCAATGATGGATCGGGAACAGGCTAAAAACCGTATCGCGCAGCTGAATGAGCAGATAGAGTATCATTCCAGACGGTATTATGATATGGATGATCCCGAAATAGAGGACGACGCCTTTGACGCCCTGACCAGAGAATTAAGGGAACTGGAAAAGGCTTATCCGGACCTGATCGCGCCTGATTCCTATACACAGAAGGTGCACGGCAGCGCCGACCATCGTTTTGAGCCGGTGCAGCACGAGGTGCCGCTGGACAGTTTGCAGGACGTTTTTTCCTATGCGGAACTGCGCGAGTTTGATATGCGTGTGCGGCAGACGGTGCCGCACCCGGTCTATGTGATAGAGCCGAAGATCGACGGGTTATCGGTCGCGGTGGAATACCGTGACGGCGTGTTTTTCCGGGGCGCCACGCGCGGCGACGGTCTTGTCGGGGAAGACGTGTCCCACAACCTGCGTTGGGTCGACGGTTTTCCGGAGCGGCTGCAAACGCTGATCCCCCCGCAGCGCCTGATCGTGCGCGGCGAAGTATATATGCCCCGTAAGGCGTTTCTGCACCTGGTGCAGCGGCAGGAAGAGAACGGAGAGATTCCCTTCAAGAACCCCCGCAATGCGGCGGCAGGATCTCTGCGGCAAAAAGATGCCGCCGTGACACGCGCCCGCGGGCTGGCGACCTTTGTCTTCAATCTGCAAATGTGTGAAGGCTATGACCTTGTCAGCCATGCCGAATCGTTGGAGTTTATGCGGGAACAGGGCTTTTCCGTCATACCGTTTTACAAAAAAGT
Source organism: Clostridia bacterium (assembly GCA_017518415.1). Taxonomy (GTDB): domain Bacteria; phylum Bacillota; class Clostridia; order Oscillospirales; family Acutalibacteraceae; genus RGIG6098. The sequence continues at coordinate 24,623 of JAFWVC010000109.1, read as the reverse complement.
GCGCACCATCGAGGAAGTGATCGCCGAAACCGAGCGGATCGGTTCGATCCGTCACAGCCTTTCTTTTGATATTGACGGCGCAGTTGTAAAGGTAGATAACTTTGCAGACAGAGAAAAGCTGGGCGTGACCAGTAAGTACCCAAAATGGGCCGTCGCCTATAAATATCCGGCGGAGGAGAAGCAAACCACCCTGCTGGATATAGAGGTGCAGGTGGGCCGCACCGGCGTTCTGACGCCGATCGGCGTATTTGAACCGGTGTCGCTCGCGGGGACGACGGTTTCCCGTGCAACGCTGCACAATCAGGATTTTATCAATGATAAAAAACTCGGCATCGGCGACCAGGTCGTGCTGCGCAAGGCCGGGGACGTGATCCCCGAACTGGTGCGGGTGGCATATCACGGTTCCAACGGCGTGTTCTCCCTGCCGGATAAATGTCCGTCCTGCGGGCAGCCGGTATATCGGGAAGAAGGAGAGGCGGCCCTGCGTTGCCAGAATCCGTCCTGTCCGGCTCAGCGGCTGCGCCATCTGATCCATTTTGCCTCCCGCGACGCAATGGATATCGAAGGCCTCGGTCCGGCCGTGTTGGATCAGCTGGTGAAGGCCGGTCTGGTGCATACCGCAGACGACCTGTACGGCATGAATCAGCCGACGCTGGAGATGCTCGCGCGTCTGGGTGAAAAATCAGCGGAAAACCTGATGCTGGCCATTGAACGCTCCAAGCAGGCAGATCTGTCACGGGTCGTGTTTGCGCTGGGCATCCGCAACATCGGGCAAAAAGCAGCCAAACAACTGGCGGAGCATTTCGGCACCATGCAGGCGTTGCAGCGGGCTTCCAGAGAAGAGATCGCAGCTTTGGACGGTTTCGGCGACATCATGGCGGACAGCGTGGTGCGCTTCTTCGCACTGGAACCGTCCCGGTTGTTGGTCGAACGCCTGCGGCAGGCCGGCGTGAACATGGAATGCCGCACCGCCGCACCGGTCGGGCAAAAGCTGGCCGGTCTGACCTTCGTGTTGACGGGGACCCTTCCGTCAATGACGCGGGACGAGGCAACTGCGCTGATCGAGAGCCATGGCGGCAAGACGTCCTCCTCCGTCTCGCAGAAGACGAGTTACGTGCTCGCGGGCGAAGCAGCCGGCAGCAAGCTGGACAAAGCCGTGCAGCTCGGCATCCCGGTCCTGACGCAGCAGCAGCTGGAGCAGATGCTGGCGGAATAAACCGCCGGATCCCATAATGGAAGAAAAGCAGCCCGGAATTCCGGGCTGCTTTTTTCGTTCTATCGGCGCGGACAGGCGCATAGATATTTGTGAGGTGAAACAAATGACGGGCATGCAGCAGGTTGTCGACGCGTTGCCGGAGCCGTGGAAAAGCGCTCTGTCCGCCCTGCCGCCGGAGGTGCGGCGGCGGGTGCAGGATGTGCGCATCCGGCTGGAAGCGCCCGCAGGCGTCTCGCTGCCGGGAGAGTATCGGCCGCTGCGGCAGCCGGACGGCACCGCGCTGTGCTGTACCCGCGCGCAAATGGACAGGTTGATCAGCCGTTTGTGTGAGGATTCGGTATATTCCCGGCAGGAAGAGTTGGCGCAGGGCTTTCTTTCGGCCCCCGGCGGGCTGCGTGTGGGGGTGGCCGGTACGGCCGTATGCCGCGGCGAACGGGTGGCCTGCGTGCGGGAGATCACCTCCGTCTGCATCCGCATACCGGGGCACCACGATGGCTGCGCCGCCCCGCTGCTGCCATATCTGACCGCCCGGCCGGGCGGCTGTGGGTTGCTGCTGTGCAGCGCTCCCTGCGGCGGAAAAACAACGCTGTTGCGGGATGCGGCCCGGCTGCTGGCCGCCGCCGGCCGCCGGGTCAGCGTGGTGGACAGCCGGGGTGAACTGGCCTGGGACGGGTGCCTGCAGGCGTGCGATGTGTTGCGGGGCTATCCGGCGGCGACCGGTCTGCTGCAAGCGGTGCGGTGCCTGGCGCCGGAATTTGTAGTGCTGGACGAGCTGGGAGGGGCGGAACAAGGCGCGGCCGTATGGCAGAGCAGTTACGCGGGGGTGGCATTGCTGGCTTCGGTACACGCGGCCGACGCAGCCGATCTGCGTGCCCGGCCGTGGCTCTGGCAGGCGATATGCGGCGGCTGTTTCGATTACATTGCTTTCCTGCGCGGCCGGACGTGTCCCGGGCAGATCCGCCGCATTGGCGGATACAAGGAGTGGTTGCATGAAGACGGTGGGATTGATACTTTTGCTGGCAGTAGGGACGGCGGGCGGGATGCTGGCTGCCGCCCGCTTGCGTCAGCGGGTGACGCTGTTGAGGCAAACGGCGCGACTGCTCGAACGCATTGCGGGGCAGATCCGCATCGGCGATCAACCCCTGCGGCCTCTGCTGGATGGTTTGTGCCGGGAAAAAGGCCTGCCGCCGTATCTGCCGGAACTGTGTCAGGCGATGCATGGCGGCCGCTCTCCGGCGGAGGCTTTTGACGGCATCCTGCGCCGGCAGGATCTGCCGTATACCGCGACGGACCGGGAACTGCTGCGCCATTGTACGGACACCATCGGTTCGCTCGACCGGGAAGGGCAGCTGCAGCAATTGACGCAGAGCGCGCAGCAGATGGAGCAGCAGCTGCGGCAGGCGCACGAAAAGGCGGAAAGCAGGGGTCGGGTGTATCAAATGCTGGGGACCTGTGCCGGCGCGGCTCTGGTGCTCCTGCTTTGGTAGAAAGGGCGGATGAGGGTGGATGTAGATCTGATTTTCCGTATCGCCGCGATCGGGATCATTGTGGCCGTACTCAATCAGCTGCTGATCCGCTCCGGAAGAGAAGAACAGGCGATGATGACGACGCTCGCGGGGTTGATTGTGGTACTGTCCCTGCTGGTCGGAGAGATCAGCAAATTGTTTGAAACGGTCAAATCGGTATTTGGATTGTGACAAGAGGACGGATATGGATATTGCGTTTATTCCGGCGCTGGTGGTCGTGATCAGCTTTCTGACGGTGCTGCTGCGGCGGCACACTCCGGAAACCGCGCTGGCCGTCAGTCTCGCGGCGGGGCTGCTTTGTTTGACGGCCACCGTGTTCTGGATCCGGCCCGTGATAGAACATGTAAAAACGTGGGCGTCTGCGGCGCAGGTGCCGGGGGAATACGTTGCCGTTCTGTGTAAAGGCGCCGGCGTTTGTCTGCTTACGCAGCTGGCGGCGGATACCTGCCGCGACGCGGGCGAACACGCGCTCGCCGGACGGGCGGAAACGGCCGGCAAGGCAATGCTGCTGGTGTTGGCGCTGCCGCTGCTGCGTCAGATCGGGGATACGGTCTTTTCTCTGCTGGGGCAGGAGGTATGAAACGCATTCGGTGGGTACTGCTGTTGTGCCTGATTTTGTGTCTGCCGGTGTGCGCGCAGCAGGATCAGGAACTGTACGGGCAATGGTATGAACAGCAGCGGCAGGCCAGCGGGGCGGACGAGTTGCCGCAGGCGCTGCCGCCGGAAACACGGGAACTGCTGGAACGGCTCGGCGTCGTCGGCTGGGACGGAGGGCAGGTTACCGACGTCGACCTTGACCGGTCGGCCGGCGCGCTGTGGGATCTTCTGGCGCAGCAGGCAAAAAAACCGCTGGCCGGTGCGGTCTGCCTTTTCGGCGTCTGCCTGCTCTACGCATGGCTCCGGGGCTTGCGGGAAACCGTTGCGCCGCAGCCGCAGCACGGGCGGGATCTGTTCGGGCTGGTGTGTACAGGCGCAGTCTGCGCCTGTCTGCTGGCGCCTTTGACGGATTGTCTGCAGCAGGTATGCCGGGCTCTGCAAAGTATGGGCGTGTTTATCACCGCGTTTCTGCCGGTGCTGGCCGGGATCCTGATTTCCGGCGGTACCGTGACGGCGGCGGCCGGATATCAGGCGGCGATGCTGGTGGCGGCACAGATCATTTCTCTGCTGGGCGGGACGATGCTCTCGCCGCTGATGAGCACTGCTCTGGCCTGCGGGATGACCGGTGCGCTCGCGCCGGAACTGCGGCTGCATGCAGTGGGCGAGGCCATCAATAAAACCGTGTCGTGGGTCGTCGGCATAACCGCGGCGGTGTTTACCGGCCTGCTGTCGGTCAAGAACATCCTGGGCACGGCGGTGGATTCGGTCGGCAACCGGGCGGTGAAGTTTTCTCTTTCCAGCCTGGTGCCGGTCGTGGGCAACTCAATGGGAGAGGCCTTTGCGGCCATTCGCAGCTGCCTGCGCCTGCTGGGGACGGCCGTCGGATGTTTCGGTATGCTGGCCTGCGCCGGGATCGTGCTGCCGCCGCTGCTGCACTGTGCCGTGACCGGCGCCTTCTTGCGGGTGTGCGGCTGGATGGCGGAGGCAATGGACCTGCCCCCGCTGGCGGAACTGATGCGGTGCGGCCGATCCTGCATCCGTACGCTGATCGCGCTGCTGTGCGCCAGCGCGCTGGTAATGATCGTATCCACCGCCGTGGTGACGGTGGCCCGCGCGGCGGGGTAGGAGGAAGCATGGATTGGATCCGCGGATGGGCCGCCGTCGTATGCGCGGCGGCGCTGCTGTGCGCCGTATGGAAGTATCTGATGCCGGAAGGAACGCCGGCGCGGACGTTCCGGCTGTTGGTCGCGGCTTTTTTTCTGTGTTGCTGCCTGTATCCGCTGCAAAAAACGGCGGAGTTTTCGCTCCCGTCGTTTGAGACGCCGCCGCCGACAAACGAGCAGTTGCTGTTGCGGCGCGTGGTCGAGCAGTTGGCGCAGCAGGTGCGCCTGCGCACGGAGGAAATCGTCGGGCAGGCGTTGGAGGCGCAGCACATCAAAAGCAAAAAAACGCAGGTGACGGTGGATACCGACGCGCACGGGGGCATATATATCAAACGGATCGAGGTCTGGATCGATCGGAGTCAGCGAAGCAAAGCCGTCACAGCGCGGCAATTGCTGCTGGAATTGTTGGAGACCGACGTGCTCGTGCATGTGGAAGCGGGGTGAGCCGAATGGGAAGGAACTGGGAAAAATGGCGTGCTTTTTTCACCGGCGGCAGGATGATCGGCCTGGTGACGGCGGCCGGGATGCTGGGCGTCGTGCTGATCGCACTGTCCGGCTTTCTGTCACATGACAGCGCGCCGGCCGTTTCCGGTATGACGACGCAGCAATACGTCGAACAGCTGGAAGAAAAGCTTTGCCGCGTCATCAGCCGGATCGACGGCGCCGGCGAATGCAGCGTTATGATTACGCTGGAGAACGGCGTGGAATATCTGTACGCCACCGAAGGCAAGACCGGGTCCAGCCGGGCAGAAAAAAGCAACGGTTCCGGCAGTGATCTGACCCAGGCGGACACCTCGCAGGATTCCGTGATCCTCATCGATACCGGCAACGGTAAGCAGGGCCTGCTGGTTACCGAGATCCAGCCGACTGTCAAAGGGGTGGTCGTGGTGTGTGCCGGAGGCGACAGGCCGGCGGTGCAGCAGCGGGTGACGCAGGCCGTGACCACAGTGCTGCATATTTCATCTTCACGGGTTTGTGTGACCAAATAATCGCAAGGGGAGAAAAAAACATGAAAAAATGGTTCGGAAAAAAGCAGATCGTTTTGACAAGTTTACTGTTGGCGCTCGGGCTGGCCGTCTATCTCAACTATTATTTTGCCGGGCTGCCGGGCGGCACGCCCGCGGGTGAAACCGCCTCGCAGGTCAACCTCGGCGATTCCCGTTTTGTGGACGGTCCCGCCGTGAAGGAGCAGCCGGCTGACGATTATTTTACGCAGGCGCGGCAAAACCGGCAGGCGGCCCATCAGGAGTCGGTAGATCTGATCCGCGATGTGATGGATAACGTCAAGGCCGACGCGAACACGCAGAAACAGGCGGCCGACCGTCTGGAAGCGTTGACCGGCATCATGGAAAAAGAAAGCAAGATCGAAAACCTGGTCAAGGCGGCCGGCTTTTCCGAGTGCCTGGCCTACATCGAAGAAGGCAGCTGCTACGTCGTGGTACGGGCCGCCGCCCTGACCGATGCGCAGGCTTTGCAGATATCCGGCATCGCCACGGATCAGTCCGGTCTGGCGGCGCAAAAAATCAGTATCGTGACCGTGGAATAAAAACAAAACGGCAGAGCCGGCCGGACGCGCACCGTGGGAAACAGCCACACCGTCCGGCCGCGTCTTTTTGCTGTTTTGGATTGACACCAACGGATTTTGTGCTATAATATAAAAAACAGATATTAATTTTTATGCATATCTTGCCGCGTCATTTATGGGAGGAATAGACACATGGACGAGAAAAAGAAAAATCCGGAAGGCAACTGCATTATTTCCGAGGACGTAGTCGTCGCCATAGCCAGCACCGCCGCGCAGGAGGTGGCCGGTGTGGCGGGTATGGCGTCGCGCACGGCCAATCTCCGCGGGCTGATGAAGGGCGCCAAGCCGGTGCGCGTCGTCAATAATGAGAACGAGACGATTCTGGACCTGTATCTCAACCTGTTTGCCGGCGTAAATATCCAGCAAACGGCAGGCGAGGTGCAGCGCGCCGTGAAAACGGCCGTGCAGTCGATGATCGGTAAGCCGGTCACGCGTGTTAACGTGCACGTGATGGGTATCGTGTTCGAGAATGAGGCAAAATAAAGAGGTAGCAGCATGAACAGGCGCGAAGCAAGGGAACTGGCATTTGTGTTGTTGTTTGAACAGACCTTCTCTCCTCAGACGGCGATCGGCGATATCCTGCAGGTCGCAGGGGAGGCTCGCGGAGTGGAGGAGGACGGCTTTGCCTTGTCTTTGGCGCAGGGTACGGCCGAGCATCTCGAAGATATCGATGCGAAGATTTCCGCCTATTCGGTCAACTGGAATAAAGACAGGCTTTCCCGCGTGGCGTTGTCGCTGCTGCGGCTGTGTGTATATGAGATCTTTTACCGGGATGATATCCCGGTCAGCGTGTCCATTAACGAGGCGGTGGAACTTGCCAAAACCTACGGCGGCGCCGATGACGCCTCCTTTGTCAACGGCGTGCTGGGCGGCATCGCCCGGGCGGATGCGCCGGCGCAGACATGAGCGTTTTTTTAGGGCTGGATACCAGCAACTACACCACTTCGGTGGCCGTATATGATACCGGGGCCGGTGTGCAGCAATATAAACGGCTGCTGCCGGTCGCTCCGGGTGAGAGAGGCCTGCGGCAGAGCGATGCGGTGTTCCATCATACGCGCCAGCTGCCGGAACTCGTCGAGCAGGCGCTGACGCACCTGTCCGCACCGCTGACCGCTATCGGCGTATCGGTCCGTCCCACGCAGGAAGAAAAATCCTACATGCCTTGCTTTTTGGCAGGGCAGGGCGTTGCCCGCGCGCTGAGCGCTGCCCTGGGCGTGCCGGCTTTTCCTTTTTCGCATCAGCAGGGCCACGTGGCGGCGGCGTTGTTCGACAGCGGTGCTTCATCGCTGCGCACAGCGCCCTTTTTAGCATTTCACGTGTCCGGCGGCACCACGCAGGCGCTGCTGGCCGAGCCGGAAGGGCCTGTGTTCCGCTGTACGCCGGTAGCCTCGTCTGCTGACCTGAAGGCCGGCCAGCTGATCGACCGGGTAGGCGTACGCATGGGCCTGTCTTTTCCCGCCGGGCCGGCGCTGGAAAAGCTGGCTGCCGCGGCCGACCGGGAGATCCCGGTCAGGCCTTCGATGGATGGGAACAACTGTCACCTTTCCGGGGCGGAAAACCAATGCGTCCGGCTGCTGGAAGAGGGCGAAAAACCGGCCAACGTCGCGTTGTTTTGTCTGCGCTGCGTGCAGGCCGCGCTCGACGGTATGACCCGGGCCGTTCTGCGGCAGACCGGGCCGCTGCCTGTGGTGTACGCGGGGGGCGTGATGTCCAACCGGATCCTGCGTGATCATTTCGAAAAACAATTCGGCGGCCGTTTTGCGTCTCCCGCTTTTTCTTCGGATAATGCGGCGGGCGTCGCCGTGCTGGCCGCCTGGCAATACGAATAAAAGGGGGGATACGGGTGGACGTGATTACCGTCAGCCAGCTCAACCGCTACGTCAAATCTTTGCTGGAAGGCGACGCGCAGCTGGCCTGCGTGTACGTCAGCGGTGAGATATCCAATTTTGTCCATCATGTGCGGTCCGGCCACCTGTATCTGTCGCTGAAGGACGAAGGCGGGCTGGTCAACGCGGTTATGTTCCGCGCGGCGGCGGCGCGCCTGCCTTTTACGCCGGAAAACGGCATGAAGGTGATCGTCCGGGCCCGTGTTTCTCTGTATGAGCGGGACGGGCAGTATCAAATCTACATCGACGAAATGCAGCCGGACGGCGTCGGCGCGCTGCAGCTGGCTTACGAGCAAATGAAGGCCCGGCTGGAAAAAGAAGGGTTGTTTGACGCCGCCCGCAAAAGGCCGATCCCGCCGTATCCGCGCCTGATCGGCGTTATCACATCGCCGACCGGCGCCGCTGTGCGCGATATTCTTAATATTTTGGGCCGCCGCTATCCGCTGGCAAGCGTGGTGATGGCACCGGTACTGGTACAGGGGGAGGAGGCGCCGGCTCAGCTGGTGGATGCGCTGCACCGCTTCAACGTCCTGCGGCAAAAAGGGTCCCGCTACGCGCCGGACGTGCTGATCATCGGCCGCGGCGGCGGTTCCATTGAGGAACTGTGGGCCTTCAACGATGAGCGGGTGGCCCGCGCGGTGGCTGCGTCCGATATCCCGGTTATTTCGGCGGTCGGACATGAGACGGATTTTACCATTTGTGATTTTGCGGCGGATCTGCGGGCGCCGACGCCTTCGGCCGCAGCCGAACTGGCCACGCCGGAACAGGGGCAGCTGGTCCACACCCTTTCGCAGTACCGCAGCCGTATGGTCAACGCCCTGCAGGGCCGGCTGCAGGCGCAGTACCGCCGGCTGGATGCGCTGTTGGCCCGGCGATGCCTGAAAACGCCGCTGTTTTATGTGCAGGAGCAGGGTCTGCGGCTGGATGCGGCGACCCGTGCCTTTGCCGCCGCCGCGAAGGAAACGGTGCACCGGCAGCAAAATCGCCTGGCCACGGCGGCCGGCAAGCTGGACACGCTCAGTCCGCTGAAGGTGCTGTCCCGCGGGTATTCCATCGTGTCTCAGAACGGCAGGGCCCTGCGCAGCGTGAAGGATTGGCAGCCGGAGGCTCCCGTCGCGGTGCGATGCCGGGACGGCGAGGTCCGCGGACAACTGATACAACAGGAGGTCGAAATATATGGCAACGGAAAAGACCTTTGAATCTTCCATGAAGCGTCTGGAAGAGATCGTGCGTCTGCTGGAGGGCGGAGAGATCCCTCTGGAGGATTCGATCCGTTTATTTGAAGAGGGGACCGGGCTGGTTGCTTTCTGTTCCCGTTCTTTGCAGCAGGCCGAACAGAAAATCGTCAAGCTGACGGCGGTGGAAGCCGCCGAGCCGTCGCAACCGGAGGAAACATGAGCGGAATGTACGGAGAGCAGATGCAGCGGCATCTGCAAAAAATTGAAGAATATCTGCCTTCGTGCATGCCGCAGGCGGATCCTTTGTGCGCGCAGGCCGTACAGGCCATGGCTTACGCCTGCGAAGCGGGCGGCAAGCGGATCCGGCCTGTGCTGACGATGGAGTTTTGCCGCCTCTGCGGGCAGGCGCCTGACAAGGCGCTTCCTTTTGCGGCGGCGATTGAATTGATCCACTCGTATTCGCTGGTGCACGACGACCTGCCGTGCATGGATAACAGCCCGCTGCGCCGCGGCAAGCCGTCGGTGCACGCGGCGTTCGGAGAAACGACGGCGCTGCTGGCGGGGGACGCGCTGCTCAACCGCGCGTTTGAGATTGCGCTGGACCCGGCCCGCCATCCGGATGTTACGCCGGAGCGCGTTTGCGCCGCCGTGTTCGTGCTGGGGACGGCCTCCGGCATGATCGGCATGGTAGGGGGACAGGTACTTGACCTTTACAGCGAAAACCGGCTGATCGACCTGGACGTTCTGGAACGCCTGCAGCTCGGCAAAACGGCGGCCCTGCTGACCGCCGCCTGTGAGATGGGCGTGCTGGTAGCCGGCGGTACGCCGGAGCAGAGGGAGGCGGCCCGCACCTACGGCCGTGAGATCGGCCTGGCGTTTCAGATGATCGACGACGTGCTCGACGTGACGGCCACGCAGGAGGAACTCGGCAAGCCGGTCAGCAGCGATGCGGCTAACCACAAATCCACCTATGTGACGCTGCTGGGCGTGGAAAAAACGCGGCAGCTCGCCGCCGAGCGCACCTGTCGGGCGGTGGAAGCGCTGACTGTATTCGGTGAGCAGGCGCAGGAACTGCGTGGCTTGGCGCAGGCCCTGCTGTATCGGACGAAATAAACGACGAAGAGGTACATCATGGACAGGACGGACTGGCTGGCACAAATAAAAAATCCCGCCGATCTGCGGAAGCTGACGTTCCCGCAGGTACAGGAACTTTGTGCCCAGATCCGTCAAGTGCTGACGGATACCGTTTCCCATACGGGCGGGCATCTTTCCTCCAATCTGGGCGTGGTGGAACTGACGGTGGCGCTGCACCGGGAACTGAACCTGCCGCAGGATACGCTGCTGTTCGACGTGGGGCATCAATGCTACACGCATAAGCTGCTGACCGGCCGGTACGACCGGTTTGCGACGCTGCGCCGGTACGGAGGGCTTTCCGGCTTTCCCAACCCGCAGGAGAGCCCGTATGACGCTTTTGTGGCCGGGCACAGCTCCACCTCGCTGTCCGTTGCCTGCGGCATAGCGGCCGCCAAGCGCCTGCACGGTGAAAAGAGCTATACCGTCGCCCTCATCGGCGACGGGGCGCTGACCGGCGGTCTGGCGTACGAGGGTCTTTCCAACCTCGGCCGGGAAAAAGGGCGTCTGATTGTTGTACTGAACGACAACCGCATGTCCATCGACCGCAATGTCGGGTTTGTGGCGCGGTACCTGACCAAACTGCGCAGCCGCGCAAAGTATATCCGCGCCAAGGACCGGTTCGCTTCCGTCATCGCCCACACGCCGCTGATCGGCCGCTGGCTGTACCGCAAAATCTTCCGGCTGAAAACCGGCATCAAAAATGCTTTGTACCGCCGCAGTTCGATGTTTGAGGAGATGGGGCTGTATTATCTGGGCCCGGTGGACGGGCATGATTTGAAAACACTGACCAAGGCTATCCGCGCGGCCAAGACCATCGACCGCCCCGTGCTGCTGCACGTGGTGACCATCAAGGGCAAGGGATTTGAGTATGCCGCGGAGCACCCGGACACGTATCACGGGGTGTCCGCTTTTGATAAAGAGGTGGGCGTGGTCGCCGCCGACAAACCGACCTTTTCTTCCGTCTTCGGTAAAACGATGGAGCAGTTGGCCGAGCAGGATCCGTCGGTTTGCGCCGTGACTGCCGCCATGTCTTCCGGCACCGGGCTGACGGGGTTTGCCGAACGCTTTCCGGACCGCTTTTTTGACGTCGGTATCGCAGAGGAGCACGCGGTGACCTTTGCCTCCGCCATGGCCAGCCGGGAACTGCGTCCGGTCGTGGCGGTGTATTCGACCTTTTTGCAGCGCGGGTACGACCAGATTGTCAACGATGTTTCCATCATGGGCAACCACGTGGTGCTGGCCGTGGACCGCGCCGGGCCGGTACCGGCCGACGGGGAGACGCATCAGGGCTTGTATGACGCGGCTTTTCTGCGCACCGTGCCCGGCATGCGTATTGACGCGCCGGCCAATTTTACCGAATTGCGTCAGATGCTGCAAGCTGATTTATATGACCAAACAGGTCCGTTCGCCATCCGGTATCCGAAGGGCGGCGAGCCGGAACGGCTCCGGGATTATCAGCCGCGCCGGGAGGCCTGTACCTGGCTGCCGCGGGACGGAGCCAAGGTCCTGCTGGTCACCTACGGGACGCTGTTTGCCCGGGTGGCCGCCGCGGCGGACCGGCTGCCGTATCCGGCGGCGGTACTCAAACTCAACCGCATCTGGCCGCTGGATGAGCAGGCCGTGCGGCAAGCCGCGCGGTTCCGGCACGTATTTTTCTTTGAAGAGGCCGCCCGTGCCGGCGGAATAGGGGAGGCCTTCGGCTCAGCCATGATGCAGGACGGAGTCGGCGCCTGCTTTACCCTTTCCGCCGTGGAAGGGCCGATCCCCTGCTGTACCGTACAGCAGGCGGCTGCCCTGACCGGACTGGATGAAGAGGGTATCCTGCACACCGTACAGACTGTTGTAAAGGAGGAAGAATCATGCGCATCGCCGTGATTGCCAACCAAAAGATGAAAAAGGCAGCCGCCGGCGTCTCACAGGTGGAACAGTTTCTGCGCGGATTTGGCGCACAGGTCTGTTGCGCCTCGGTGGAAAGGCCGTTTCCCGATAACGTGACCGAACAACTGCTGCGTGACTGTGACGTGGCGGTCGTATTGGGCGGCGACGGTACCATTATGCACGTGGCCAAACGGGCCGCGCTGTTTGACAAGCCGGTGCTGGGCATCAACTGCGGCCGGCTCGGCTTTATGGCCGGGCTGGAAATGGGGGAACTGCCGATGCTCTCCCGGCTCATCGACGGCAGCTATGTGTCGGAAAAACGTATGATGTTGGCCGTGGAGGTCAACGGAACCCGTTACTATGCCTTGAATGAAGCGGTGCTGTCCAGAGGGGCTTCGCCGCGGATTGTGGATATCGTGGTGCGTACCGTTGGCGATTCGGTGCTGCGGTATCAGGCTGACGGCGTGATCGCCGCCACACCGACCGGGAGCACCGCCTATGCGCTCAGTGCCGGCGGGCCGGTGGTCGACCCGATGATGCGGTGCACGCTGCTCACGCCGATCTGTCCGCATTCGCTGTATTCCCGTACGTATCTGTTCGGGGACGCTTCCCGGCTGGTCCTGTCGGCGGAATCGCCGGACGGGGCGCCCGTGCAGCTGGATATCGATTCCGAGCAGACGCTGTCACTGCCGGGAGGTACGCCGGTGACCGTATACCCGGCGGCCGAACAGGCCACCCTGATCACTTGCAAACCACGCGCCTTTTATGCGGTGCTGGAAAATAAACTTGCTTTTCCCAAAGAAACGGAGGAAGTAGTATGAAAGATGCCAGACAGGCAGCCATTCTGGAGATTATCCGGCAATACCCGATCGCCACGCAGGATGAGCTGATCGAAAAGCTGCGTGTGCGCGGCTGTGCGGCGACGCAGGCCACCATTTCGCGCGACATCAAGTCGCTGCGGCTGGTCAAAGCGCTGGACCCGAACGGCGTATACCGGTATATGACCGCGCAGCCGCACAACGTGCCTTCCGTTACCAAGTTCGAGCGTGTGTTTTCCGACTCGGTGCAGGCGGTGGATTGCGCCTGCAACATCGTGGTATGCAAGTGCATCGGGGGGATGGCACAGGCTGCCTGCGCCGCGATAGACACCAAATCCTGGAACGGGCTGGTCGGTACTCTGGCCGGCGAGGACACCTTCCTCTGCATTATGAGGCAGCCGGAACAGGCGGAAGAACTGGTTGACCAACTGCGTCGTCTGCTGCACCGCTGACCCACGGGAGTGATACGGCATGTTGCAAAGCCTGCATATTGAAAATATCGCCGTGATCGAAAAGGCCGACATCACCTTTGACGTCGGCTTGAACGTGCTGACCGGTGAGACCGGCGCAGGCAAATCCATTGTGATCGACGCGATCAACGCGGTGCTCGGTGAACGGGTCACCCGGGAGATGGTGCGCGCCGGCAGCGAGCAGGCTCACGTGACCGCTTTGTTCACCCGGTTGTCTCCGGCGGCGCTGGCCTGCCTGCATGGGCTGGACCTGCGGGAGGAAGAAGACGGTTCACTGCTGATCCAGCGCAGCATCACGGCGGATGGGCGCGGCAGCTGCCGCGTCGGCGGCCGGCCGGTAACGGTGAACGTTCTGCGGCAGCTCGGCCGGGCGCTGGTCAACATCCACGGCCAGCACGATAATCAGACGCTGCTTCAGCCGGAAAAACATGTGGAATATCTGGACAAACTGGGCAATATTGCCCCGGTCCGGCAGGCGTATTATGAAGCGTACAGCCATCTGTGCGCGCTGCACCGCGCCTTGCGGGCGGCGGATACCGACGAGCAGACCAAGGCTCGGCAGCTGGACCTGCTGACCTATCAGATAGAGGAGATCGAGCAGGCAGACCTGCAGCCCGGGGAAGAAGAGCAGCTGTTGCAGCGCCGCGATTATTTCCGCCATGCGGAAAAGGTAATGCAGGCACTGCAAAAAGCGAACAACGCGTGGAGCGGCAGCGAAGACGAAGACGGCGCGCTCTCACGCATCCGCACTGCGGCGGACGCGGTGGAGGAGAGCGCAGCCCTGCTGCGCCCGCTGGAACCGCTGGCGGGGCAGATGCAGCAGTTGTATCTGGCCGCGCAGGATATCGAATATCGCCTGCGTGACGCGGCGGAAAGCGCCGGGATCGACCCGGCGGAGCAGGAACAGGTGGAAGACCGGCTGGATCTGCTGCGCCGGTTAAAGGCTAAATACGGCCCTGCGCTCGAGGACGTGCAGGCTTTTTTGGAAGCGGCACGGCAGCAGCGGGACGCCATCGTTCAGTCCGACGAGCAGATCCGCGCCATCCGGGAGCAGATCGGCCCCGCGCAGGACCGCACGGTGCAATTGGCCGCCCGGCTGACGCAGGCGCGGCGTGAGACGGCACAGCGTTTTACGGCCGAGGTGGTGCGTCAACTGCGCTACCTCGATATGCCTGACGTGGATTTTCAGGTAGCGTTTGAAAAGACGCCGCTGTTTTCCGGCGGGGCGGAGAAGGTGGAGTTCCTTATTGCCGCCAATCCGAAGGAGCCGCCCAAGCCGCTGGCCCGCATTGCTTCGGGCGGCGAATTGTCGCGCACGATGCTGGCGATCAAATCCGTCCTTTCCAAAGAAGACGATGTGGACACCCTGGTATACGATGAAATAGACAGCGGTATCAGCGGCCACGCCGCCCTGCGGGTAGGAGAAAAACTGCGCGAAACGGCGGCCGGCCGGCAGATCCTGTGTGTGACCCATCTGGCGCAGATCGCGGCGCAGGGCCATACCCATTTTCTGATCCGTAAAACCGCGCGGGAAGGCCGCGCATATACCGAAGTGCTGAAACTGGACCGCAGCGGCCGTGAGCGGGAACTGGCCCGCATCATCGGCGCCGACGTGTCGCAGATCAATCTGGCCGCTGCCAGAGAATTACTGGACAAAACAAAAAACTGAAAAAGGAAGCGATTTTATGCAAATCAAGGAAACAAACGGACGCCATACCGTATTAGCCAGCCAATATCTGCAACTGGATGCCGACCCGGACCGCGGCGGCGGAACAGACCAGACCGAGCAGGTGCAGGCCATCCTTGATAAGGCGGTCGAATGGGGCAGCCTGACGCTGATTATGGACGGCATGGCGCTGGTACATGGCCTGCGCATCCATTCCAATACGACGATCCGCTGCCGTGACCGGCGCTGCGGTTTTTATCTGGCGGATTATTCCGATTGTTCGCTGTTGCAGAGCGCTCAACCGGATTATTACACCATCCGGCAGGAGAACATTACGTTGCTCGGCGGCACCTACCATTTTAACTGCGAGCATCAGAACCGTGTTTGCCCGCCGAGCGATCCGTATGATCCGGAATCGGTGCGGCAAGCCATGCTGCAAGCCAATATGGGCTTTAAGTTCATCGGCGTGCGCAACCTGACCATCGACGGCGTGCGCACGGTGGACCAGAAAATATACGCCATCTTTATCGTCAACTTTGAGCACGTGCGCATCGAGAACACCGCCGTCGACCTGCCGCATAACTATTACGCGCAGAATCAGGACGGCATCCATTTCTGGGGTCCGGGGCACGACGTCGTGATTCGCGATGTGCGCGGCGGTTCCGGCGACGATTTTCTCGCCTTTACGCCGGATGAGCACGACTGTCAGTCTTCGATCACCGACGTACTGGTCGACGGCGTGTATATGGAAGACGCCGATCAGGGGGTCCGGATGCTTTCCCGCGGGCCCGGCCGGTTGGACCGGGTAACGGTCCGCAACGTATACGGCACCTTCAAGGGCTGCGGTTTCTTCCTCAACCCGTGGTTCGGTGTCGGCTGCGGTGACAGCAAGGGCAACTACGGCCGTATCACCATCGAAAACGTGGACCTGCGCACCAAGCCGGAAAAATACGGCGAATACTGCCATCCCGTGCTGTTCCGCATCGGCGGCGAGATGGAAAGCCTGACGCTGCGCCATATTGCCTGCCATGATCCGGAATATCCTTTCCCGATCGTCGAGGCCTGCCGGCAGTACGGTACGTGGAAAACGCCGGCCAGCCATACGCACATTGCACAGCTGACGGTGGACGGTTTGTCGGTTTATAACCGCAAGGGCACCGCGGAACCGATGGATTACGTGCGTATCGATGCGCCGGTGGACCAGCTGATCATTCGCAACGTGACGGCCGACCGCACCGGCAACGCAGCGCCGGATACGGTGCTGCATCTGGACGAGGCGGCCCGTGTGGGAATCTGCCGGCTGGAACCGACGGTCACCGAAGGCATCGGGCAGGACGTTGCGGCCCACCCGCAGGCGCAGGTGGAGCGGTGGATCCGCTGACCGGGCATATACACGCTTTGACATAACGGCCCGCGGGCCGTCCGCTTGATTTTGTATCATAAATGGGGTATCCGACGTGAACGATCAATCTTTCAAAACAGCTGCCGGCGCAGGAAAAAGAAAAACCGGCGGCTGGCAGCGCTTTTTGCGCCGCAGTCTGCTGTTCGTGCTGTTCCTGTGGTATCAGGAGTTCGTATTTCACCTGATGTATTTCGGCTGGCCGTCGCTGCATTTTATCTATCCGCTGCTGTTTACCGTGCCGATCGGCGGAGTGACGGCGCTGATGACCGGGCTGTTCCCCAAACCGGCCGTCAACCGTACGCTGACCTGGATCTTTTTGGCGGTACAGGCGCTGCTGTTCTCGGTGCAGACGGTGTATTACAGCGTGTTCAAATCCTTTCTGTCGTGGGGGATGGCCGGTACCGGCGGCGACGCCATGACCAACTTTATCCGGGACGTGCTGCGCGCATTGCTGGAAAGTTCCTGGCGGCTGCTGCTGTTTGCGGTGCCCCTGATCCTGACCGGCGTGCTGATGAAGCAGAAGATCATCACCTGCAAAAAAGCGTATTGGCCGTGGAGCGCGACGCTGGCGGTCGCTTCGCTGGCGGCGCACGTGTTTGCGCTGATCTCTCTGTTTTTCTGCGGTACGGGCAACTATACCCCGTATGACCGGTATTATAAAACGTGGGTGCTGGACTCCAATATTTCGGAGCTTGGTCTGCTGACGACCACCCGGCTGGAATGGCAGGGTATGCTGTTCGGTCACACGACGCAGAATGAAATCTCTACCCCGTCCGATATCAACCAGTGGATCAACTCCACGCCGACCTCCTCCGGGGACCCGGTGTCCCAGGGTCCGACCTCTTCCGAGCCGGTCGTCGATCCGATCGACACCTCGCCGAACATCATGGATATCGACTTTACGGCGCTCATTGCAGGGGAGACCGACAAAACCATCAAGCAGTTGCACCAGTATTTCGCGGCTTTGCCCGGTACCCGGAAAAACGAATATACCGGCATGTTCAAGGATTACAACCTGATCATGATCTGTGCCGAATCGCTCTCGCCGTACGCTATTTTCCCGGATCTGACGCCGACGTTGTACCGCATGACGCAGGAAGGGTTTATTTTCAACAACTTCTATACGATGTATCCCGCGGTGACGACCAACGGCGAGTATTCCTTCTGCACCGGGCTGATCCCGGATATGTCCCGTGCCAAGACGGACGGGTCGTTCAGCGCGTCGCAGAACAACTGGCTGCCGTTCTGTATGGGCCACCAGTTCAACGCGCTGGGGTATACCAGCCGCGCGTATCACGACTACATTTACACCTACTACAACCGCAATAAGACGCATCCCAACATGGGCTATATCTTCCGCGGCTCGGGCGGCAAGGGCGGCATGCGGTTTACCAACAACTGGCCGCTGTCCGACATTGAGATGATGGAGCAGACCATCCCGGAATACATCGGCGACGAGAAGTTCCATACCTACTACATGACGGTCAGCGGGCACCTTGCTTACCGCTTCAACGCCGGCAACGAGATGGCGGATAAAAACCAGGCCGCGGTGGAAGCATGGGCGGAAAACCACCCCGGCGTCAAAAAGAACGCGCAGGCGTACCTGGCCTGCAACCTGGAGTTTGAAAACTCCATGACGTTGCTGCTGGAACAACTGGAAGCCGCCGGCGTGGCCGACCGCACCGTCATCGCCATCACGACGGACCACTACCCGTACGGGCTGCACCTGTACGAGTATTCGCAGCTAGCCGGCTTTACGGTGGATGAGGCGTTCGGCAAATACAAAAACACCTTTATCCTCTGGAATCCCGCGATGGAACCGGTGACCATCGACGACCCCTGTTGCACGGTCGACATTCTGCCGACGCTGTCCAACCTTTTCGGGCTGACGTACGATTCCCGCCTGATGATGGGCCGCGACGTGCTGTCGGATTCGATGCCGATCGCCATCCTGAGCAATCAGAGCTTTATTACCGACCGGGTGATGTTTGACAGCAGCACCGGCAAGGCGACCGTGCTGACCGAAGAGCCCCTGCCGGACGGTTATCTGGATGCGATGATCGAATACGTCAAAACGAAGTTTACCGTATCCACCGCCATGCTGAATACCGATTATTACTCTTACGTGATCCCGCGCCCGGCGGCGGAATGACCCCGGGCTATATGAAAAAGCCGCGGCAGCAGCCGCGGCTTTTTACTTTGCAGAGAATAAAGCGGGGAGCGGTCACCGCGAACAGCGGCCGATCGTTTCGCCGCAGCGCACGACGGTTTCCGCCCCGGCCGCGGTGTTGTCCGTCAATTCCGCATCGAGGCAGGCCGCGCCGGGCTGCAGCAGCAGCACGATGGTCGACCCGCCGAAGCAGAAGTAGCCTTTTTCTTCTCCGCGGGCGACCGGGCCGCTCTGCTTGTGGTTGACGATGCGGCCCACCATCAGCGCGCCCACCTCCGTCATCACGGCAGTGCCGAAACGCTCGGTCTGTATCGTGGCACAGCATCGGCAGTTGCGTTTGTAAAAATTGTACCGCTCGAGCGCGATCGGCTGCACCGTATGCAGCACGCCCGGAATAAAGCGGGAGGACGTCTGCTGCCCGTCGAAGGGGTAAATGTAGCGGTGATAATCGTCCACCGTCAGCCGGAGGATCAGGCAGGTCCCCCCGGCAAAACGGGCGGCCGCGTTCGGGTCTCCGATCAGATCCGCCACGGCGTAGGGGGCGCCTTTGATCATAAACACGCTGTCCTGCGTGACCGGGTAGACGGACAGTTTGGCGTCGCACGGGCTGATCAGGCAATCCGGATCCGGATCGATCGGCCGGCATTCCGGCCGGATGCGCCGGGTAAAGCAGGCGTTGTAGCTTTTATATGTTTCCGGCAGGTAAAGAGAAAGATCGATATGATTTTTTTTGATAAAAGAGGGGATCGCGCAGCGGGAAATGCCCCTGTCCAGTACAAAACCGGCTGTTTTGGATACCCAGCGGGCCGTAAGCAGTTTCAGCAACACCCGCCCCGGCACCGTTCGGTACAAAAAAGACAAAAAGCCGCCGCTTTGCTGCACACGGCAGGTAGGGCGGGGGCTTCTATCGTTATTCGTCATAATACGTACCGCAGCACAAGCAGAATCGCCAGTTCGATCAGCCCGCAGGCCAGAAAGACCAGCAGCATCTTCATGCCGGGCTTGCGCAGTTTGAAGGGTGAGATGAACGCAACCGCGACGATCAGCAGCGCGGCGGCGTATATAATGGTGAACCACTTGGGCTCCACAAAAAAGCGCAGCAGGTAAATCAGCGGAAAAATCAGCGCCGAAGAGGTGACCGGCAGCCCTTCATAAAAGCGGCGGGTCCCGGTTTCGATCGTCTGCCGTTCCTCCTCGGTGACGTTGAAGTAGGCCAGGCGGATCAGCGCGCACAGCATGTACAGCGCGAGGATCGGCACAAAAAACCACCGCCGCATGCCCATGACGTAACCGATCACCGCCGGCAGCACGCCGAAGCATACCAGATCCGACAAAGAGTCGATCTGGATGCCGAACTGCTGCTCCGCCTTGGTGCGCTCGCGGGTGCGCGCGATCTTGCCGTCAAACATGTCGCACAAGCCGGAGACCAGCAGGCAGATGATACCGAAGGTCGGGTGCCCGGTCAGGGCCAGATACAGCCCGCATACGGCGGAGATGAACCCGGCGTAGGTAGCATATACAGTATAATTGTAAAACCCAATCATAAAGTACAGTTTCCTCCTTCAAGGTGGAATGGACCGAACCGGCCGCCGGCCGGTATATTGTGAAGTTAAAAAGCTTTACAGCGGCAGGATCGTCGACGCTACGCGGAAGTAGACCAGCAGGGAGAGAGCATCCACGATGGTGGTAATGAAAGGGCTGGCCATCACGGCCGGGTCAAAGCCGATGCGCTTGGCCAAAATGGGCAGCGTACAGCCGACAATCTTGGCAAACAGTACCGTGACGATCAGCGTCAGGCACACAACCAGAGCGATCCACGGCGTAACGCTGTCATTGGACAGCAGCAGCCGGTCGATCAGCATCATTTTGCCGAAGTTGGCGATGGCCAGCGCCACGCCGCACAGTAAAGCCACCCGGCTTTCCTTCCACAATACGCGGAAGGTGTCGCGAAAGTCGATGTCGTTGAGCGACAACGCACGGATCACGGTGACCGACGCCTGGCTGCCGCAGTTGCCGGCAGTATCCATCAGCATCGGGATGAAGGCGGTCAGCACCACGCAGTGCGCCAGCCGCTGCTCGAAGCCGGTGATGATCATGCCGGTAAAAGTGGCGGAAATCATCAGCAGCATCAGCCAGGGGATACGCTTGCCCCACGTTTCCCATACGCCGGTATGCATGTAGGATTTGTCCGTCGGGGTGATAGCGGCCATTTTTTCAATGTCTTCGGTGGCCTCTTGCTGCATGACGTCCATGGCGTCGTCGACGGTGATGATGCCGACCAGGCGCCGTTCTTTGTCCACGACCGGCAGGGCGATGAAGTCGTACTTGCTGAATATGTTGGCGACCGTCTCTTTGTCCTCATACGCGTCTACGTAGATGACGTTGGTCTCCATAATGTCTTCCAGTATCGTGTCGTCGGAGGCCAGCAGCAGGTCTTTTACCGACACAAGGCCGATCAGCTCTCTGTCCTGCGTGACGTAGCAGGTGTAGATGGTTTCTTTATCCACGCCGACTTTGCGCAACCGGGCGATCGCATCCCGTACGGTGATATTTTTCTGAAAATACACGTACTCAATGGTCATCAGGCTGCCGGCGCTGTCTTCCGGGTACTTCAGCAGCTCGTTGATCATCTTGCGGGTGGAGGGGTTCGCGCTGCGCAGAATGCGGGATACGACGTTGGCCGGCATTTCCTCTACCAGGTCAACGGTATCGTCCAGGAACAGATCGTCAATGATCTCTTTCAGTTCCTTATCGCTGAAAGAGCGGATGAGCAGCTCCTGCATATCGTTGTCCATATAGACGAACACTTCGGCTGCCAGCTCTTTCGGCAAAAGGCGATATAACAAGGGAAGATCTTTTTCTTCCAGGTCGGCAAACAGGGTGGCCACGTCGGCCGGGTTCATTTCCGCCAGCAGGGCATGGATCTGTGCAAACTTGCGCGCCGCCAGCAGGTCTTGTATTTGTGTGAGCATGTTCCTTCATACCTCCTGAAATAGATGTGCGCAAAAGGAAGCGAAGGCATAGGGGACCACAGGGTCACGCGGCGCAGAGCGAGCCATGGGCACGCGCCGGCCGATCACCGCTACTTCGTGGTACTATACCGCCGGTACTTCCCGTGTCCATAAACTCACCTCCGTAAAAATAATAAAAACGCCTGCCCGGAATCCTCGGACGGCGCTTTTACGGCAAAAAAGCCCTTTTTTGTCATCGTCCAAGTTTCAGCTTCGCAGGGCAATGAAACTGCGTTAGATTACGCCTTGCTTCGACATAATCTGTTGGCCTGCTGGCAGTGTCTCCACCGCTTTGCGGCAGCAATCCGTATCCCTGTGGTAGCCTCACCTACCGGGTATCTGTTGTCGAAAAAAAGTATACACCACTTTGCGGGAAATTGCAACTGTTATTTTTCCGGCGGACAAAACGCCCGTACATGGCAGAAAACAGCAGGAAACCAATGTGATACTAAACAATGGCTTTTCTTATTTTTTTAATATTTATATTATAGTAGATAGTTACTTAAACTTGACAATTCAGAACAAACGTCATATAATTATTTAATGTATGCGTATATCGGCAGTTAACCGATACTTGGCGGCGCAGTCTTGAAAAAAGGGGGACCGGCGGTGCGGTATCAAGATGGAACTGCTTCTGCTCCCGACGCAGCCGGCACGCCGCCTCCGGTGCCCGATGCCGACGGCCGGAAAACGGAGCGCGGCAGGATAAGCGCAAAAAAAGTGCTGCGCATCTTTGTGCTGGTGATCATCAGCGTGATCGTCAGCTCCCTGTTTTTCAGCTGGAACGCGCGCATCCTGGCGGACAATAAGCTGCCTATGCCGTTCGGCATCGGCATTTCCGTCATCATCACCGGCAGTATGGAACCGACGCTGCATGTGGACGACATGGTTGTCATCGTTTCCGCCTCTCATTATAAAAAAGATGACGTGATCGTTTATCAGGACGGCAATTCGCTGGTGATCCACCGGCTGATCAAACTGGATGAAGACGGCCGGCAGGCCGTCACGCAGGGGGATGCGAACAACGTTCCGGACCCGCCGATCCCGACCAAAAGCATCAAAGGCAAACTGTTGTTTTCCGTGCCTCACGTTGGTAAGGTCGTGCACTTTTTCAAATCTTTGCCCGGTACGGGGCTGGTTCTGCTGTTGGCCGTGCTGCTGTTTGAGTGGCCATACCTGACCCAGGCCATCAGACGAAGAAGAGAAAAGAAAAAACTGGAAGAAGAAATACAAAAGTTAAAGGACAACCTTCACGAGCAAAACTGAAAGAAAGGGAGTGGTTTTGTGAACGTGTCCTCGGCGGGCGGCGCAAAACCGCGCAGCCTTTCTCCCGGAAGGATCTTCCGGCTGACCGCCGTCCTGTTGCTTGTTACGCTGGTGGCGGTCCGGTTCAGCAGCGGGCTGTTGGCCAAATACGCCCAAAAATATGTGTATCTGGATCAGGCACGCGTGGCCAAAACGGCGCAGGCCGCCGTGCGCGAGCACGAGGCGGTGCTTTCCGGCGGTCAATATACGCTGGATATGACCAGCGTCGTGAGCGGCAATACCTATACTGCGGTGCTGCCCGGTACCGATATTCCGAAGGACCCGTTTGTGGCTTTAGACGGCAACAATGAAACGGCCTGTTCCTTATATGTGGAAATCTACACCGACGTACCCGCCGAGGTCACCTATACCGTCGGTACCGGCTTTTTACCGACGGCCGAGCTGGCGCCGCAGCACGGCGGCACAATGTATAAGTACAACCAGCCGATTCTGCCGAATACGCCGCAGAACGTGCAGTATATCATCCGAAACAACAAAATTATGGTCAGCGACACGTTTAAGGATAAATCAGATCCTACGAAAAACGTCGCGTCGTTTACGTTTGAGGTATACGCCTATCTGGTGCAGATAGACTGAGTACTCCGCAAAAGCAGGGGAGAAAGGAGGGTGTCCGGATTGCTGAAAAAGTACAAGTGGATCATTGTGACCGTCGCGGTGCTGTTCGTGTGTTTGGTCACGCAGAGCGTGACTGCAAAATACTTCAAAGCATCCCCCCCTCTGACGAGCACCTTCCAGCCGTCGCTGTACGGCAACCCCTCCATTGAGGAAAACGTGCTGACGGATACGGACGGTTTCAAGTATAAAACCGACGTCGCCGTCCGGGCGGATACAACAGGTTACGCCGTGTACGTGCGCCTGGCGGTGATCGCCACCTGGCAGGACGGCGCGGGCAACGTGTACGGGCAGCAGCCCTTTGTCGGTACCGACTATTCGCTCGAATATAACACAGCCGCCTGGCAGTACCACAGCGCCAGCGGATACTATTACTGCACCACGCCGGTGCAGAGCGGGGCGCTTTCGCCCGCGTTTATCGACGATGCGCACAAGCTCAAACAGTTGCAGGCGGGCCCCGAGGGGTATACCCTGCACGTCGAGCTGCTGGCGCAGACCATTCAGGCCGTCGGTACGACCGACGCCGACGATATCATACCCGCCATTTATGATGCCTGGGGCGTCTTTTTTGAGGATTGACCGTTCACCGAAGGAGTACGTGTAAGATGCGCATGAGATCCACCAGATCGGTTCTTGTCATCTTAATATGTATTTTGCTGTTGCTGCCGGTTTTCGTCAGTTTAGTCGCGTATGCTGACGAGTCCGGCGGTGTGGTGACGGCTATCATTCATTACTATTATTACGACGAAGACAGGCCTGACCATAAAGGCACGGAGCCTTTCCCGGCGTTCGTGGCCAATATGCCGCAGGGGTCCGCGCCCATTACGCAGCGAAGCCCGTCCATCCTCGGCTTTTCGCCGTACACCATCGACAAAGTGCCGCTGACCTCCGTTACCGTGACGTTTGACGCCGACAGTGAGGTCGACGTGTTCTATTTCCCGACGGAGGTTCCGTACATCATTCGCCTGAACAAGCAGGACATAGG
>JAFWVC010000108.1 GCA_017518415.1 Clostridia bacterium | reverse complement strand
TCTCCGGGGACGTTCCGGCAAATATCTTTGCCGATCCGTTCGCTGTGCCCCATTTTGCCGAAGACGCGCCCGTCCGGGGAGGTAATGCCCTCCACCGCGCACACCGAACCGTTCGGGTTCCAAAGCCCGTCGGCGGCCGGTTGCCCGTCCGGCGTGACATATTGGGTGGCGATCTGCCCGCCGGCGATCAGCTGGCGCATCGTTTCTTCGTTGGCCATAAAGCGGCCCTCTCCGTGAGAGATCGGGATGGTGTGCAGGTCTCCGGCTTTACAGGCGTTCAGCCACGGGGATTTGGCAGATACCACGCGCGTATAGGCCATACGGCTGATGTGCCGGCCGATCGAGTTGAAGGTCAGCGTCGGGTCGTTGGCGGTCAGCTCGCGGATTTCCCCGTACGGGACCAGCCCGAGTTTGATCAGCGCCTGGAAGCCGTTGCAGATGCCCAGTACCAGCCCGTCCCGGTTTTGCAGCAGGTCGTGCACTGCGTCGGCCAGGCGCGGGTTGCGGAAGGTGGTGGAGATGAACTTGCCGGAGCCGTCCGGCTCGTCCCCGCCGGAGAAACCGCCCGGAATCATGAGGATCTGCGCGTTGCGCAGCGCCTTTTCCATGCGCTCGATCGTCTGCTCAATGTCCTTCGGCGACAGGTTGCGCACGACCAGCACTTCGGTCTCGGCGCCGGCTCGGGCAAAGGCCCTGGCGGTATCGTATTCGCAGTTGGTACCGGGGAACACCGGGATGAACACCCGCGGCCGGGCCACAGCCGGCCCGCTGTAAGCGGGGCTCGGCTCGCTGTGCAGTATTACCGCCGGAGACATCGGCGCTTCCTTCCCGGACGTTTGCGGGAAGACGTTGGCCAGCGGCTCCTGCCATTTTTCGATCAGATCGGTCAGGGCCAGCGCCGTGCCGTCGATGACGATCTGCGGATTGGTCAGCGTACTGCCGATCAGCGAGTAGTTCATGCCTTTCAGGCACAGGTCGCCTTCCTTCAACTCCACTACCAGCGCGCCGCACAACGGTGCAAACAGCGTCACGCGGGTCAGCCCTTTGCGGAAGGAGAAACCGACGTGGTTGCCGAAGCACATCTTGGAAACCGCAGCGGCCACGCCGCCTTCCTGTACGGTTCTGGCGGAGAGGATCTCTCCGTTCCGTACCAGTTCCGCCACCTGCTTGTACAGCTGTTTGGTTTTTTCGTAATCGGGCAGCAGCGTCTTCGGGTCGACCGGCAGCGGCAGGTAGGCGACCAGCGAGCCGCCCTGCCGGAAGGCGCTGGTGCCGGTATGCGAGGCGTGCGTCATGGCCAGCGCAAAGCTGACCAGCGTGGGGGGGACGTCCATCTCGTTGAAGCTGCCGGACATCGAATCCTTGCCGCCTATGGAGGGTACGCCGAAGCCTTCCTGCGCGTGGAGCGCACCCAGCAGCGCTGCCGCCGGCTGCCCCCAGCGGGACGGCACGTCACGCAGCTGCGGGAAGTATTCCTGAAAGGTCAGGCGGGCGTGAGAGGGATCGACGCCCAGCGCGGCCAGTTTGGCCAGCGAGGTGGTCACGGCATAGGCCGCACCGTGGAACGGGCTCCAGCGGGAAATGCCCGGAATAAATGCGTACGTCATGGCGGTCGCGTCATCCGTTTCGCCTTGCAGGACAGGGATTTTGGCGACCATGCCGTCCTCCGGCGTCAACTGATATTTGCCGGCAAACGGCATATTGACGGTGCCGGCGCCGATGCTGGCGTCAAACCGCTCGGCCAGGCCCTGCTGGCTGGCTACGTCCAGCCGGCGCAGGTTTTCCACAAACGCCTTATGCAGGGCCACGACGGCCAGCCCGGCGGGGATGGCGGTGCGGTACTCGGTACTTTTATCCGGCACCGGCAGAATGGCGCGCGCCTTCTGCGTCACACCGTTGGTGTCCAAAAAGGCGCGGCTGAGGTCAACGATGGTATCGCCCCGCCAGGACATGGTCAGGCGCTCGTCCTGCGTGACCTCGGCGACCGGCGTTGCTTCCAGGTTTTCCTGCGCGGACAGGTTGATGAAGGCTTCCACGTCCTGCGGCGCAACGACGACGGCCATACGTTCCTGCGACTCGGAAATAGCCAACTCGGTGCCGTCGAGTCCTTCATATTTTTTGGGCACGACGTCCAGATTGACGGACAGCCCCGGCGCCAGTTCGCCGATGGCTACGCACACACCGCCCGCCCCGAAGTCGTTGCAGCGCTTGATCATGCGGGACAGCTCCGGGTTGCGGAACAGCCGCTGTATCTTTCGTTCGGTGGGCGGGTTGCCCTTTTGCACTTCGGCCCCGCAGGTGGTGACAGAATCGGCCGTGTGGGCTTTGGAGGAGCCGGTAGCGCCGCCGCAGCCGTCGCGGCCGGTGCGCCCGCCGAGCAGGATGATCACGTCGCCGGCGGCCGGTTGCTCCCGGCGCACGTTGGCTTTCGGCACAGCGCCGACCACGGCGCCGATTTCCAACCGCTTGGCCACGTACCCCGGGTCATAAATCTCGGCTACCTGCCCGGTAGCCAGGCCGATCTGGTTGCCGTAGGAGGAGTATCCGGCTGCGGCACCCAGCGTGATTTTACGGGTGGGCAGTTTGCCGGAAAGGGTGTTTTGCAGTGACACGCGCGGATCTCCGCTGCCGGTGACGCGCATGGCCTGATATACGTACGCACGGCCGGACAACGGGTCCCGGATGGCGCCGCCCAGGCAGGTGGCGGCCCCGCCGAAGGGCTCGATCTCGGTTGGATGGTTGTGCGTTTCATTTTTGAATTGGACCAGCCAGGGTTCGGTTTTGCCGTCGACGGTTACCGGCACCTCGATGGAGCAGGCGTTGATCTCGTCGGATTGATCCAGGTCGGGAATCAGACCTTGTTTTTTCAACAGTTTCATCCCGATGGTAGCCATATCCATAAGGGTGACGTCTTTTTGGGACACGCGCTCCCCGTAAACGGCCTGCCTCGCTTTGTGGTAGGCGGCCAGTGCGCTTTCCAGCACGTGTGCCAGCGCGCCTTTTTCGACTTCGATCTTTTCCAGATGGGTCAAAAAGGTGGTGTGGCGGCAATGGTCGGACCAATAGGTGTCGATCACTTTCAGTTCGGTTACGGTGGGGTCGCGGTGTTCGGTATCGCGGAAGTAATCCCGGCAGAAGGCCAGATCTTGCAGCGACATGGCAAAGCCCTGCGCCTTCCAATAGCGTTGTAACGTTTCCCCATCCATCCGGATAAAACCGACGACGCGGCGCACCGGCAGCGGTGCCTCCGGCGTAAAGGAGAGGGCCTCCGGCTTTTCCAGCGAGGCTTGCCGGGCCTCCACGGGGTTGATGACGTAGTTTTTGATCCGTTCCAGCTGGTCGGAACTGATGCGGCCTTTCAGGCAGATGACCTTGGCGTAGGC
>JAFWVC010000107.1 GCA_017518415.1 Clostridia bacterium | reverse complement strand
GCGTCGAGGTCATAGGTGATTTCCGCGGCAAGGCGCTGATAGACGGTCAGTTCGGCCAATATATCCGCCGTGCCGTTCGGGATGTCGTCCAGAATCTTTTTGGCGGCCGCCTCGATCTGTTTCTTCTTCGCGGGGATATCCTGTACCGACACACTCAGCGACAGGTTGATCGCGTCGATATTGTTCACCGGACCGGTGCCGTAATACCCGTCTTTGTACCAAAACACCTCCGGATGATCGCAGCAAAACAGAACATAGATCCGGTCGGCCTGCTCCCAGCTGACCGCGGAAGGGATTTCGATGCGGGTCTGATACGCGGCGGCACCGGCGGCGATGGCGTCGTATGCGTCGCGCTCGGCCTGCGTGGTCAGGGTGGAGCGCCAGTACTCGGTCTGATCCGGTTTGGATTTGTTGACGGTCACCGTTTTGCCGTAGGAGGGCACGTAGGTATCCTTCCACGTCACGGGCGGTTCGGTCGGTTTCGCGGTGGGGGCTGCGGTGGTTCTGGTCGTCGGCTGCGTCGGGCCGTCCGTCGGCCGGCCGGCGGTGGTTACGCCGGGATCGGTCTGCGTGCCGGACGGCTCGGATCCGGTGGTTTGCAGCTGCTGTTCCAGCTTGCTCGTCAGGTCCTCGATCGCCTGGCCGGCCAGTTCTTCCAAAAACGAACAGCCCGTCAGCGACAGCAGCAGAACCGCGGCTGCCGCCAGACAGAGCATCCGGACAAAACGTGGTTTGTTCATGCTTTTTCCTCTTTCCGTTCCCGGGCGGGATCAGCCGCCGACGGTCTTTTGCGCCAGGCCCTTGATGCCGCTGACGACCCAGTCGAAAGTACTGTCCGTCAGCACGCTGTCGCAATACGGGCAGCGGACGCTGCGGTTGATGTCCAGCGCCGCGCCGCAGTTGGGGCAGTTGCAGGCGCTCGTCCCGGCGGAAACGCCGGTGAGCACGCCGGTGGTACGCTCCAGCTGCCACTCGTACCGCATGAACTTTTCAGCCGTGCGGCTGCCGCGCACCAGTTTGCCGGTCGTATCGTCGGTCACGTAATCCACCAGCCGGGTGCGCAGCTGCGCGATCATGATATCGTGCCCGTTTTCCTGCTTCCAGCCGGTCAGGCTGACGTCCAGCACGGTGATGCGTTCCATGTGATTGGTCTGTTTATTCTGCCGGTAGCGGTCCAGCTGCCGGTCCGCCTGCGCGTAAAAAGCGCCCGACAGATACGGCTGCAGCGGCGTGAGGTCCTTTGCCTCCCAGGCCTGCTGCATCTGTACGTACAGGTTGGCCAGTTTTTCCCGGAAGGCGGCGGCGTCAAACTGCGGATCGACCTGCCGGTACTCCTCCGCCGGCCGCAACGTCGACGGATCGGTCTCGGCGGCGCCGGGCACGTACCCTTGCTGCGCCTGCTTCGCCTTCTTGCCTTTGTTGAACGCCACAGCGAACAGGATGCCCCCGATGATCAGCACCAGCAGCAGATCCTTCCCCGAGACGCCGCCGACGCCGTAGCCGTAGCCGTCGTCATCGTAGTCAGAATCGTAGTCGTAGTCGGAATCAGAATCGCCATAGTCGGAATCGCCGTAATCGGAATCACCGCCGTAATCGCCGAAATCCGCCCGGCCCGCAAAGGCAAAGGCGCCGAAACTCACCAGCAACGCAACCAGGCATATCGTCAACCGTTTCCAAAGTTTCATCCTTCCGCCGTCCCCCGTTCCGATATTTTTTTCATTGTATCATATTCAGGCGGCGTGTTCAAGTTTTTTGTCGAATCCCGTCTTCTTGCGAAAACGGCCCTTGTTTTTGCGCGATTTTTGCCGCGCCTCGCTTGACAATCAACGCGCGGGACAAGTATAATGAAGACGGCTTCCGGAGCTACCGGAGGAAAGGAGAACGACCGCTATGGATATGATCAAACACCCCACGCCCGACGACGTGACGGAAATCCACCTCTGCCCGTATTCTCATACCGATTTTGCCTGGACCAACACCCGCCAGTGGCACATCTGGCGGTATATCGAAGGCATCCGCCGCGCGCTGGAGATCATGCGCGAAGATCCCGATTACACCTGGACGCTGGACAAC
Organism: Clostridia bacterium; assembly: GCA_017518415.1. Taxonomy (GTDB): domain Bacteria; phylum Bacillota; class Clostridia; order Oscillospirales; family Acutalibacteraceae; genus RGIG6098. The sequence continues at coordinate 2,353 of JAFWVC010000107.1, read as the reverse complement.
GTGGTACACTCCTTCGCGCCGTTCGCGCATTACTGCCCCGAACTGCTGCCGGAGTTTGCCCGGCGCGTGCGCGAGGGCCGCATCTGCATCGCCAACGGCGGCATGGCGCTGGCCCGCCCCATTCAGACGCCGGCGGAAAGCTTCGTGCGCAACATGGTGGAGGGCAAGCGGTTCTTCTGCCGTACCCTCGGCATGGCGCCGGAGGATATGCCGTTTTTCTTCAACGCGGATACCGCCATCGGCCACACCCAGCTGCCGCAGCTGCTGCGGTTGTCCGGCCACCGGTATTACCGGGCCAACCGCCCCAACCACAGCATGAACGAAAAGGGCGTGCCGCGCCAGTTCCGCTGGAAGGGCCTGAACGGCGACGAAGTGCTCGTGGCCCGCGGCGAATACGGCAGCTTCCTGAACATCGACCCGTATATGGACACCGACGACATGGAGCGGGACTGGGAACGGGTGCGCGACGGCTACTGGAACGAGATACGCGCCAACTGCGCCGACAACCTGACCAGCGACAAGCTGCTGCTGTTTGCCGGCTGCGACGACGTGATGCCCACGTGCAGCCTGTTTGACAAACCGCTGGACCAGTTCGGCTTTATCCGCACGTGGAACAAAAAGCAAAACTCGCACATTGCCTTTTCCACCCCGGTGCGCTACTTCCGCGCGCTGGAGAAGGACTGGGACACCCTGCCGGTGTGGGAGGGCGTGCTCGACAACTCCGAACTGAGCTACGACGCCTCCATCAAGGGCTGCCGCTCCTTCTGGATGATGCGCAAGCAGCTGGACGTGCTGCTGCTGCGGCTCGAGTTCATCTGCTCCCTGCTGGAAACGCTCGGCGTGCCCTATCCGACGGCCGATTTGAACGACATCTGGCTGCAACAGTTCGAGATCATCGGCCACGCCATCGAGTGGGCGATCCGGCAGGACGACGAGTTTTTGTGGGAAAAAGCGCAGTACGCGCGCTACAAGGCCAAGCGGATGATCCGCGCCGCCGAAGACACCCTTTCCACTTTGGTCGGCCCGGCGGACGGGCTCGGCTTCGTGCTGATCAACAGCACTCCGCAGACGCGGCGTGAACCGGTGCTGGTGCACATCACCTCCGCCGCCGGGGTCGACGGACTGGAGCTGACCGACGGTCAGGGCCGGCCGGTGCCCTTCCAGGTGGCCGATATCTACACCGGCGACAAGAATTATCCCTGCGGGCAGAACGCGCTGGACGTGCTGGCGTACGCCGAGGTGCCGCCCATGGGCTACACCGTGCTGCGCGCCAAGCTCATCCCCGGCGGCTCCGTGCCGCTGATCGAGCGGGAGATGACCAGCAACCAGCCGCCGCTGGGCACCGACGAGCAGCCTGTCACCGTCGACAACGGGCTGTTCACCGCCACCTTCGTCAAGGGCGAACTGGTGCGCGTGGTCGGCCCGGGCGCCGACATGGCCGGCAGCATCGGCACGCTGATGTACACCTCCGTGCGCCCTAAATCCGTCTCGTGGGATCCGTCCTGGCTGGGGCAGGAGGAAAGCAGTTATCAGCCCGCGCAATGGAGCCTGGTACGCAGCGGCCCGCTGCAATGGATCTACCGCAGCCGCGGCATGCTGCGCGACCATCAGGCGGAGATGGATATCACCATCAATAAGGATTCGCCCGTGATCGACTTCTCGGTGCGGCTCAACTGCGTGCACGACGAGGGCTTTTTCACCTGCGCCTTCTCCTGCGACGCGGACACGCCGCTGACCGCCGGCATCCCCTTCGGCGCCGAGGTGCGCGACCTGTCCTGCGAGCCGTCGACCCAGCGCGTGCCCGTACCGGGCGACACCGCCTACTTCGAGGGCGCCTGGCACGGCACCTTCCACGCGCGCGATTTTGCTTTGTTCCAAAAGAACGGCGTGCCGGCCGCCCTTCTGCCCGACAACGAACTGACTTATTATAGTTTACGCCGGGATCTCGGGCGGGTATCGCTGCTGCTCAACCGGCAGGCCGACCTGTATGAAAAGAGCAACGAACGCCCGCTGCGCTGGGCCAAGCAGGCGCACCCCGCCCTTTCCGGCGACGGCGTGCAGACCTTCCGGTACGGGCTGTACTTCCCCGCCGGGGAGAAAGCGCCGCTGACCGCCTGCGCGCTGGCGGACCGCCGCTTTGTCAACCCCGTTTCCTGCGCGCCGGTGCTCGGGTTCCGCCCGCAGGGCAACGCGCCGCAGCAGCTGTCGCTGGTGCGGGTGGAGGGCGACGCCGTCGTCTCGGCCTGCTATCGGGACGAAACCGGCCGCCTGCTGCGCCTGTACGAAAGCGAGGGCCGCGCGCAGACGCTGCGCGTGACCGTGCAGGGGGATTGGACGCAGGCGGTGCTGACGG
>JAFWVC010000106.1 GCA_017518415.1 Clostridia bacterium | reverse complement strand
GAGGGCGAGTCGCCCTGCGTCGGCTCCGTCGGCGCGTCGGTCGCCGGGCTGGTCGCCGGATCGATAGGGTCCGTCGGCGCCGCGGTGGGCTCGGTAGGCGCGTCGGTCGGCTGGCTCGTCGGCTCCGTCGCGGGGTCCGTCGGCTTTTCCGTGGGTTTGTCCGTCGGCTTGGCCGTTGTCGCGGCCGTCGTCGGCTTGGTTGTGGGTTTAGCGGTGGTGGTGGGTTTGGTCGTGGTCGTCGGCTTGGCCGTCGTGGTCGGCGCAGCCGTATCCGTAGTTACCTCCAGCGCCGGGCTGGCCGCGCTGGCGTAAGCCTCACCGGTCTCCGCCACGCGCTGATAAAAGGTATACGTCGTCCCCGGAGCAAGGCCGGTGAACACGTTGCTCGCCTGCCACGTCGTGCCGTCCTTGCTGTACTCGCACCCGTCCACGGCTTTGAGCGTCACGGAATCCGCCGTCTTGCCGCTGAGCTTCGGCGCGGCCGGGGCGGCCGGCGTAGTCCTGGCCGCGGTGCTGTACGGGATGTTGTTGGCCACGGCGAACTGCTCCGCATAGGAGCCCGCACTGCAGTGAATCGTCATTTGATGGCAACTGTCAAAAGCCGTTTTATCTATGCTCGTCACACTGTCCGGAACGGTGACGTTCTGCAACTGGAGGTTGCCGCGGAAGGCATGCATTCCGATGCTCGTCACGCCGTCCGGAATGGTGATGCTTGGCAAAATCTCGCAATTGGCAAAGACGCTCGCCTCCATCTTCGTCAGGCCGGCCGGCAGCACGACGTTCGTCAGTTGAGAGCAGGCTATGAACGCATATTCTCCTATGCTCGTCACGCCGCTGCCGATGGTCACGCTCGTCATGCCCTTGCAGCGGTCAAAGGCATGCTTTCCTATGCTCGTCACACAATCCGGGATGGTGATGCTTGACAGCTCCTGGCAGTTATAAAACGCCCACGCGCCGATAGCTGTCACGCTGCCGTCCGCCGGGATGACGCTGTTCTTGCACCCGAGGATGACCGTTTTCTTCTGCGTATCGATCAGGCAGTTGCCGTCGCTGTGATATGCGGTATTGCCGGGCCGTACCGTAATGCTCGTCAGGCTCCGACACCCCGTAAAAGCATGGGTGTCGTCCTTATAAAAATCGGTGCCGATGATATTGACGCTGCTGCCAATGGTCAGGTTTTTGATGCTGTAACAATAACCGAAAGCTCCGCTGCCGATGGTCGTTACACTGTCCGGAATGGTCAGGTCCTGCAAGTTGCCGCAGCTGTTAAAGGCTTCATAGTCGATGCAGCAAACCATCCGGTAAGGAGAGATTCTCCAGCCCCGTACACCCCCAGAAGGTCGAGCTTTTGATGCGCGTCACGCCGGCCGGGATGGTAATTTGTTTCAACTTCCTGGCATAGTAAAAAGCATTCTCACCAATCGTCGTCACACTGTCAGGCATGGTCACGCTCGTCAGCTTCTGGCAATGAGAAAAGGCTTCCTTGCCAATGTGCGTCACACCGTTACTGATTATTACTTTGGTAATGTTCGTGCCCCACGGCACGTTCGAATAGGAGTAGTAATCTTTCATCCTCCCGTTGCCGCTGATGGTCAGCACTCCGCCGTTCAGCGTCCAGGTGCAGTCCCCGGTCGTGCCGGAGGTGACCTCCGCCGCCGCGGCCGGCAAAACACCCGTCGGCAGCCACAGCAGCAACAGCACCGCCGTAACAAACGAAATGACTTTTTTCATTTTGATCCCATCCTCCCGTAACAAAAAAGTGCGCAGCCGGAGCTGCGCACCGAAAAACGCACCGCTCCGATTGCTGCGACACAATTGCTTTGGCACCAAACAAGTGCAAAACAGGAAGCGTGCATTTTTACCAAAGTAAAAAGCGCCTGTTTGGTCCAAGCAATATGCAATTGTGTCGCAGGTTCAGTATAGCATACACGCAGCGGAAAAGCAAGCGTTTTTACGGCCGCCGGGTGCGGTTTTCACTTTTCATCCTTGACCAGACGCACGGCGATGCGCTCTTCCGGATCGTCGATGCCGTTGTCCGCCAGCGCCTTCGAGCAGCCCTCGATCAGGTCGGCATACACGTTCCAATACTCCGCGTTTTCACACCAGCCGCGCACGGTAAAGATATAGGTGTCGTCGTCCACGGCCGTCATGCGGGCGAAAGGCGCCGGGTCGGCCAGCACGCCTTTGGTCCCCTGCGCCGCCGTGAGCAGCACCTGCTTGGTCAGTTCGGCATCGCAGTCGTTGGAGATTTTGAAGTCGATATCGACGCGGCGCAGCGCCTCGCTGCTGAAATTGGTCACGTTGGCGTTCATCAGGTCCCCGTTGGGCACAAGGATGCGCTTGTTGTCCAGCGTGATGATGGAGGTATAAAACAGGCTGATGTCGCGCACCGTGCCCTTGGCGCCGCTGGCCTCGACGAAGTCGCCGACGCGGAAGGGCTTGAAGATCAAAATCATGATGCCGCCGGCAAAGTTGGCCAGCGCGCCCTGCAGCGCCAGGCCCACGGCCAGCCCGCAGGACGCCAGCACCGCCACGACCGAAGTCATCGGCACGCCGAGGATCTCAAAAATCGCCACGGCCAGCACCACGTACAGCAGCGCGACGATGATATTGCGGATGACGCTCTGCACCGTCGGGTCCAGCTTTTTCATCAGGGTAATCTTGCGCAGCGCCTTTTTGATGCCTTTGATGATCAGCAGGCCGATGACCAGCGTCGCGAGCGCAAACAGGATGCGTCCGCCGACTTGTGTGCCCAGAGCGATGCATTGGTTGATAAATTGTTCCATGATGTTTCCCCTTTTCTTTTATTGTTCCGCGGCCGGACCGGACAACTTGCAGCAGAGCCTCTGCGACAGCGCCGTCCCCCGGACGCGTTTGATACTGAAGCCGGCCAGCAGGGCAAATACGAACATCCCCGCCAGAAACAGGCCGCCGATCCCGCCGTCGTCCTTCAGCTCGATCAGCAGCGTCTCAAAGGCCGCCGAAAACGCCTGCCCACGCCGCAGCGGCCCGATCATCATGACCGCGCAAAACGCCAGCGGGATCTCCGCGGCGGCAAACGGGTCCACGTACCAGGGCAGCAGGCTGCCCCGCATCAGAATAAACACGGCGGCCGGCAGGATGCAAAACACCGTCGCATACGTCAGCGCTATCACGCCCCCGAGGCCGTACGCGTCCTTCGCCGCGCGGAAAATGACGGAAAACAACGCCAGCAACGCCCCCGTTACAGCAGGCACAAGCAGATAATACGCGGCCTGCCACAGGATTTTGCACTTTTTCGCGTTCACGTTACCGTCTCCCCTCCGGCAGCAGATCGTCGAAGACGGCGCCGGTCGCGCCGTCGGTCACGTGCTGCGCGTAGCGCGCGGCGTACCCGCTCAGTACCCGCACCGGCGGCTGCCAGGCGGCCCGGCGGGCCGCCAGCGTCTGCTCGTCCACCAGCAGCGTCAGGCGGCGCTGCGGGATATCGACGGCGATCCGGTCCCCTTCCTGCACGAGCGCGATGACGCCGCCGGCTGCCGCCTCGGGCGACACGTGCCCGATGCAGGCGCCCCGGGTCGCGCCGGAAAAGCGCCCGTCGGTGATCAGCGCAACGCTGCCGCCCAGCCCCATACCGACGATGTTGGCCGTGGGAGTGAGCATCTCCCGCATGCCGGGGCCGCCCTTCGGCCCCTCATAGCGGATGACCACCACGTCCCCGGGCCGGATGGCACCGCCGAGAATGGCGGCGGTGGCCTCCTCTTCGCTGTCAAACACGCGGGCCGGGCCGGTATGCACCATCATCTCCGGTGCGACGGCGCCCTGCTTGACCACCGCCCCCTGCGCGGCCAGGTTGCCAAACAGCACGGCCAGCCCGCCGTCCTTCCGGTAGGGATCCTCCCACCGGCGGATCACCTTGCCGTCGGCGTCGGGGGCGGCGGCAGCCCGCTCGCCCGCGGTACCGCTGACGGTCAGCGCATCCCGCTCCAGCAGGCCGGCGCGGTCTAATTCTTTCAAGATGGATTGGATGCCGCCTGCCTCGTCCAAATCGGTGATAAAGATCTGCCCGGCGGGGTTGAGCTTACAGATCTGCGGTGTGGCCCGGCCGATCTCATCAATCTGTTCAAGCGTCATCGGGCAGCCGGCCGCGTATGACACGGCCAGCAGATGCAGCACCGTGTTTGACGACCCGCCGATCGCCATATCGGCCCGCATCGCGTTGCGGAAGGCCGCCGGCGTGAGGATGTCGTGCGGGCGCACGTCGGCCCGCAGCAGTTCCATGACCCGCTCGCCTGCCTCCTTGGCCAGCCGGATGCGGGCGGCATACACCGCCGGAACGGTGCCGTTGCCGGGCAGCGCCAGACCGATGGCCTCGGTCAGGCAGTTCATGGAGTTGGCGGTATACATCCCCGCACAGGACCCGCAGCCCGGGCAGGCCGTGTCCTCCAACCGGGCCAGCTGCTGCGGCGTGAGGGTACCGGCCGCGCTTTGCCCGACGGCCTCGAACATCTCGTTCAGGCCGATGCGCGCACCGTGCAGGCCGCGGCCGGGCAGCATCGGCCCGCCGCTGACAAAGATACACGGCAGATCCATCCGGCAGGCGGCCAGCAGCATGCCGGGGACGATCTTGTCACAATTGGGAATAAATACCACGGCGTCCACCGGGTGGGCCGTGAGCATCACCTCGATGGAATCCGCAATCAGCTCGCGCGAGCAAAGCGAGTATTTCATACCGGTGTGGTTCATCGCCAACCCGTCGCACACGCCGATGGTCTGGAAGGTGAACGGCACCCCGCCGCCGGCGCGGATGCCGGCCTCCACCGCCTCGATGACGGTGCCCAGATGGGCATGGCCGGGGATAAAATCGTTCTGCGAGCCGACCACCGCCACAAAGGGCCGTTCCATCTCCCGGTCGGTCACGCCGAGCGCTTTGAGCAAACTGCGGTGCGGTGCGCGGGAAACGCCTTTTTTCATTAAGTCACTGCGCATGTGTGTCTCCTCCTTGCTGTGCGATCCATGCTTTGAGCAGCCGCAGATCCTGCTGCTGTTGTTCTGCTTTGTTTTTGGCGGTTCCGGCCGCCTGCCGCACCCCGAAATACAGGTGCTGCGCGCCTGCGCCGGCCGCCTGCTGCAGGGCCGTGCCCTCCCAATCGAAGCAGGTGCCGTCCAACGCGTTGCCGGCGCCCTCCAGGTCGCTGAAAAAGCGGAATCCTTCGCTCAGCGAGGCGCTCAGGTCTTCGTAATACGACGGGGTCAGGCCGAACAGCAGCATATCCCCGGACGCCAGATAGCTGAGCATTTTGGCGCGGCTCTGCGTCGAGAGCTGGGCCAGCCGCACGTCGCTGCTGATGAGCAGCGCCTCAACGTTGACCCGCACGGCGCCGTCCCCGTCGATATCCTCTCCGACAGCCTCGAAGGAGGCGGCGATCTGCTGCCTGGCCTGATCCGAAATGGCCTTTTCGGTCACCAGTACGACGTGATAATCGTATTCGGTACGGGTGAGCCATTGCACCGTCATAAAGGTAAAGACGACGACCAGGAAGCCGATCAGCAGCACCATCCATTTATAATGATACCAGAAGTTTTCCAGCTTGCCGCGCGGCGTCTGCGGCTGCTGTATCGGCGGGTCCGGCTGCAGGTCCTCCGGCGGTACGCCGACGAGATACATTTCTCTTGCCATGTGTATGCCCCTTTATCGGAAAATGGCGCGGCTGCCGCCGCACGCGAATAGAAAAATCCATTTTTTATTTTATCATACCCTATTGCAAAAAGCAATCCCCCGCGCGGGCGGATCCGGTATAAAAACCCTCTTGTCAACGGGCCGCCCGGTGTGGTATAATCGTGCCGGACACCTATCACGGGATCATAGGAGGACTTTCATTTATGGCAATACTGATTACCGGCGGCTGCGGATACATCGGAAGCCATACCTGCCTGGAACTGATCCGGGCCGGGTACGATATCGCGGTGCTGGACAACTACTGCAATTCCAAGCCGGAAGTGCTCGGACGCATCCGGGAACTGGCCGGCCGGGATTTTCCGTTTTTTCCCTGCGACATCCGGGATGAAAAAGCGCTGCGCGCCGTGTTTGACGCCGTGCCGGTGCAGGCGGTCATCCACTTTGCCGGCTTAAAAGCGGTGGGCGAATCGGTGCGGGATCCACTGGCTTACTACGACAACAACGTCGGCGGCACGGTCACCCTCTGCCGCGTGATGCAGCAGGCCGGCTGCCGGTGCATCGTTTTCTCCTCCTCGGCGACGGTATACGGCAAAGACAACCCCTCCCCCCTGCGGGAGGAAATGCCGGTCGGCCGGGTGGAAAATCCGTACGGCCGCACCAAATATATCATCGAAACGCTGCTGCAGGACCTGTGTGCCTCCGACCCGGCCTGGTCCGCGATGCTGCTGCGCTACTTTAACCCCATCGGCGCGCATGAGAGCGGCCGCATCGGCGAAGACCCCGCCGGCATCCCGAACAATCTCATGCCGTACATCGCGCAGGTGGCGGTCGGCCGGCTGGAACAGCTGTCCGTCTTCGGCAACGATTACAACACGCCGGACGGCACCGGCGTGCGCGATTACATCCACGTGACCGATCTGGCCCGCGGCCACGTGGCCGCGCTGGCGTACGCACTGCGGCACACCGGCGCCGAAGCGGTCAACCTCGGCACCGGCAAAGGGTGCAGCGTGCTGGAACTGGTGCATACCTTCGAGCGGGTCAACGGCATCCCGGTACAGTACCGCATCGCGCCCCGCCGGCCCGGCGACGTTGACGTCTGCTATGCCGACCCGGCCAAAGCGGCGCGGCTGTTCGGCTGGCGGGCCGAAAAAACGCTGGACGACATGTGCCGCGACTCCTGGCGCTGGCAGTCCCTTAACCCGCAGGGGTACGACGCCTGACGCATCCTCCCGCCGTTTCCGCATAAAGAAAGACGCCGGCATGCCGGCGTCTTTTTAT
>JAFWVC010000105.1 GCA_017518415.1 Clostridia bacterium | reverse complement strand
GTTTTTATCAACGATTATGGCTATTTTTGGAAACTGACTCTCCGACTATCCTTTCTGTCGCGGGAGCAATAATAAATGGCTAAAATCAATAGACGCAAGTCTCGAAAAGGCACTAGCAGGATCCGCACCGGTGTCAGCGCCGGTGCTGCCCTGGTTATCATTCTGGCTGCCGGTATCGCTGCCCGTGTCGCCGGTATCGGCGGAGGTGCTCTCCGTGTCGGACAGATAGAACTCGGTGACCGTCAGCGTATCGTTGCTTACGGGATCCAACCCGTCATGGCTGACGTACAGGAAGAGGATGATCAGCGCGTCGTCGGCCAAAGAGGGCTGCGCTTCGTCGGCAGCTGCTTTCAGGTCGATCGCATGCCGGCCGCTGACGCTGCTGGCGTGCACCCAGTTTTCTACCGTGGAGGTAAAGGGATCAAAGAAAACATAAGAGGAATTGTTCACAAGGGCAAACAGCTTCGTGTATACGGAGCCTTCCTCGGCTTCCGTATTGGCGATGCCTACATGGAAGTAAGGCGTTTGTTTCAGCTGCCCGTAGGTAAAGCCCCAGGCAACGTCGGCGCCAGCGGAGGTACCGTCAATGGATTTGAGCGTAAAGCCGGTATCTTCCGTCGGCGTGCAGGTGATGTTGGTGCCGACCCACCACATGACTTGTCCGTTGTCATACGAAGTGATCTGCGGTTTGCATTCCGCCGCCGAAGCGGACAGCGCCGTGACGGCTGCAAACACCAGTACCAGACATATGGTGGCGAATCTCATGGTTTTTTTCATAGAAATCCCTCCTAAAAAATTTAGATCTATGACCAGTATAAAACCCCCGTATGGAATGTGCAAGCGAAATCTTCCCAAAAAAACCGTTTATCTTCACAACCTTCAGATTATTTTGTTCGTTTTGACGAATAACCGTACGCTTTGGTCAAAAAGCGAGTTTGAATGTCTTGATTTCAAACGGCTTGAAGTAAACGGTCGCTTTCCCCTCTTCCAGCGGTACGTCGGCCGTTTTTTCCTCCAGCAGGTCAACTTCCTCCACCGTCCGCACGCACGGATCAAAACGGAAATTTGCAAAAGTACCCATGCGGCCCGCTTCGTAGCACCGCACGATCCAGGCGTTTTCATCCTCGGCCTTTTTCAGCGTTTCCACAATGACGTCGGCGCAGTCGACGCACAGCGGCACCGTTTGTGCGGCGGGGCGCGCACCGGCCTGCACGATCGGTGCATAGTTGAGTTCGTACGCGGGACGCACCACTGTTTCCACCGAGAACGGGCCGTTGTGCGGCAGCAGCGAATAGATAAAGGTGTGCCGCCCCTCGTCCGCACGCGGATCCGGGTGGGTGCCGCTCTTGAGCAACGACAGCGACAGGCTTCCTCCCCGCGCGGCAATGCCGTACTTGCAATCGTTCAGCAAAGCGACGCCGAAACCGCTGTCTGACAGATCGCTCCATTTATGCTGCGACACTTCGAACTTGGCGCGCTGCTCCGAATTGTTCTCGGTCGTCGGCCGGTCCAAAAAACCAAACTGCGTCTCGTTGCGCACGGTGTCGGAAAAGATTGAGGTATCGAACACGGTTTTCAGCAGCACGTGCCGCTCTTTCCAGTCGACAATGGTTTCGAAATCGACCTGCGGCGTAGTGGCGTATACCACCATTTGCTGTGTGATGCGCGAGGCTTCGGCCACAAGGTAGCAGCTTTCGATACGCAGGCTGAGCGGCCCGTCCGCCGTGACCGTGCGGGAGAGCAGGCGGTTGTCCGCATGGCGTTTGAACTTCTGGTCATAATTGATATCCCAGTTATCCCAGTATGTGGGGGCGTCCTCGCCGACGGAAAAACCGTTGAATCGGCCGCCTTCCCGGACTAGCTGCCTGCCGGATGGCCGGTCGATCCAGGAGGCGATGGTGCCGTCCTTTTCAAACGTGATGACAGCGAAGGGCGTTGTCAGCGTGCGCCCGTCATAGCGGAAGGGCGAAGCGCTCCGTTCCGCCTCCTGCTCCGGCACGGCGGTGACGTATGCGCTGCCGCCGGCCGGGATACGCAGGCCCGCGCACAACTGATACGCATGGCCGAACACGTCCTGCACGTTCTGGGTCACGGCGCCCTCCGCCTGCATGCCGATCGGGATCGGCAGCTTGAGCAAAGAGGTCCTGTCCCAGCCGAGGGTGTTAAACAGCGTGTACCCGCCGGCAGGCTGCGTGAGTACGGCGGCCGCCGTCTTGATCCACTCGTCGGTTTCGTCGATGATCTGCTGCAGCTCCTGATGGCAGCGGTCGTTGACCGGAGCAATGCTGGTGCCGGGCAGGATGTCGTGGAACTCGTTGACCAGTAACGTCTTCCAAAGGCGGGTAAAGGCGTCCGCCGGGTACGGCATGCCGGCTTTCATAGCCACCGCGCAAAGATATTCGGCATGATGCAGGTTTTGCTCGGCGCGGCGGTGCAGCTTTTTGGTCTTTGCCAGTGAGGTCAGCGTGCCGCGATGTACTTCCAGATACAGTTCCCCGCAGTATTCCGGGATGGCGTCGCTCCCCTTTTCCAACTGTGTCATGCACTCACTGACGGTGCCGAAGCGCGTTTTGGGTGTACCTTCCAGGTCGCGCAGGCGCAAGGCCTCCTCGATCATTTCATGCATCGGGCCGCCGCCGCCGTCCCCGTAGCCGAACGGAGCCAGGAAGGCGTTCTGTACGTCTTTATGCTGTACGATCGCCTTCCAGAAGCTGTCCAACGTGGCGGGATCGGGATGGAAATGCACCTTGTGGAAATGAGCCAGTACCCTGCATTCTCCGTCCAGCCCTTTCCAATAAAAGGTATCGTACGGAAAACGGTTTGTCTCGTTCCAGTACAGTTTGGTAGTACAGAAGTATTTGACGTGCGCCAGACGCAGCAGCTGCGGCAGCGCGGCGGAATAGCCGAAGGTGTCCGGCAGCCAGAGGGTATCCGCCGTATAACCGTCAAACAGTTCCCGGGTCGTGCGCTGGCCGATAAGCAGCTGGCGGGCCAGCGACTCGCCGGAGGTCAGGTTGCAGTCCGGTTCGATATACATCGCGCCGTTCGGCTCCCATTTGCCGCGGCGATAATGATACAGGATGCGTTCAAACACGTCCGGATAATTATCTTTGGTCAGCTCCGCGTGGTACGGCGAGGATTGGATAAAGCAGAAATCCGGATACTGGTCCAGCAGGTTGACCATGCTGGAATAGGTACGGCCGCATTTACGTTTCGTCTCCTCCAAAGTCCAGCGCCAGGCGGTATCCAAATGAGAGTGCCCCATTGTGATACACTCCGGCGCACTCGGACCGTTATGGTCCTGCAACAGCGGCCGCATCCGTTGAATGGCTTTTTGTACGCCGGGCATATATTCCTCCGGCGTGTGTTCCTCCGGCAAGGCGTACAAATCGGTAAACACGCCTTGCAGGCAGTTGGCCAGGCGGGCTTTGCGAAAGTGATGATCCTCAAATATACTGTATTGCTGCAGCAGCGTGCGCAGATCAAACACCAGCTGCGTGACGACCGGGTTTTCCACACTCAGGAAGACGCCGGCAAACCGGCGGCAGTTTTTCGTTACGACGGTGGCGGCATCTGCGCCCGGCACATCATGGATATGCACCCCCTGCAGCGTGCGGCCGGAATAGCTTTCAATACCCAGCACGTGCTGCCGCCCGCCCGCGGCACAGGGTGTGATGCGGACAAAATGATGGTTGCTGTCCAGCCCGCCGAGGTGGACGCCGTCCACCTCCAGCAGCGCTTCCATACCGGTGTTCTCGTAATGCACGAATACCGGCTTGCCGTCCAGCTCCTGCGGCATAATAAAGACGGAGCGTACCCACATCGTCAGGTCGTCGTCGCCGAAAGGATCTCCCCGGCGGATCGGCGTATACTCCCCGGCGGGCAGCGTACGAAAATGGGCATAGGTATCGAACCGTTCACACGGCAGTTCGGTAACGTCGGCAAAGCGGAGTTTTTCGTACTCCGCGCAAATCAGGTTCAACTTGTCAAACACGGAATGAGGGATCAGCATGATATATACCTCCTGTCGATATGTTGCGGTTTGAGAATACCATATTTTTCGGCTGGTTGTCAATCGACATTTGTTCCTATTTTTGCGCTGCTTTTTGCAAAGAAAAAGCCCTCTGCGGCGGCAGAGGGCCTGTGAACCTGTTATTCTACGGTAACGCTTTTGGCGAGGTTGCGCGGTTTATCAATGTCGCACTTGCGGGCCAGCGCAATGTAGTATGCCAACATCTGCATGACGACGACTTCCAGCGAGCCGGACATCATCTCATTGGTGTAAGGCACAAGCAGAATATGATCTGCCTCGTCGGCATGGACCTTCACGTGGTCGTTGGTGACGACCAGCACCTCTGCCCCGCGCGCCTTGACCTCTTTAACGTTGGAAAGCATTTTTTCCGCCAGACGCTCGCAGCAGGCAAGCCCGACGACAAAAGTGCCGTCTTCGATCAGTGAGATCGGTCCGTGTTTGAGCTCACCCGCCGCATACGCTTCGGAATGGATATAACTGATCTCTTTCAGTTTCAGCGATGCTTCCAGCGAAACGGCGTAATCCACGTTGCGGCCGATATAATACGCGTGTTCCAGATAGGCGTAGCGCTGCGCCATCTGTTGGAGCTTCGGTGCGAGCTTGAGCACTTCGGCGATTTGTTCCGGCAGCCGGAGCAGATCATCCAGAAAAGCATCCAGCTGCGCCTGCGGTACTGTTTGCAGCGTCTGCGCGATATAGGCAGCCAAAATATACATCATCGCCAGCTGGGTGGAATACGCCTTTGTGGTAGCTACGCAGATCTCCGGCCCTGCCCACGTATAGAGAACGTCTTCGCTTTCTCTGGCAATGGAACTGCCGACCACGTTGACGATCGACAAAATGCGGGCTCCCTTGGCCTTGGCGTTCTTCAACGCCTCCAGCGTATCGGCCGTTTCGCCGGACTGGCTGATGATGACCACCAGAGAATCCTTGTCGACGATCGGATCCCGGTACCGGAACTCGGACGACAAGTCAACCTCGACCGGGATGCGGGTCATTTTTTCGATGACGTACTTGCCGACCATCCCCACGTGATAGGCCGATCCGCATGCGACGATATACAACTTTTTCAACTTCCGCAGTTGTTCTTCCGTCAGCTTGACGCCGTCCAGCACAACTTTGCCGTCTTTCAGCCGGGGCGAAACCGTTTTGCGGATCACGTCGGGCTGTTCCATGATCTCCTTGATCATAAAATGAGCGTAACCGCCCTTCTCGGCGCTGTCGACGTCCCAGGAGACTTTCAACTCCTGCTTTTCCACCAACCGGCCGTCCGCGTCAAACAATTCGACGCCGCCGGACGTCAGCCGGGCCATCTCGCCGTCCTCCAGCTGCAAAAAACGCCTGGTATGGGACAATACCGCCGGAATGTCGGACGCGATGAAGTTGGCGTCCTGCGAAAGGCCGACGATCAGCGGGCTGGCCCGCCGTACCGCGATGATCTGATTGGGAAAATCCGCACAGAGAATGCCCAGCGCGTAGGCGCCTTCCAGCCGGGCGACCGTCTGCCGTACAGCCAGCATGAAATCGCCTTTATAATACTTTTGCAGCAAATGAGCGACGACTTCGGTATCTGTTTCGGACAAAAAGGTAAACCCTTCCGCCTGCAGTTCCTTCTTCAAACCGGCGTAGTTTTCGATAATGCCGTTATGCACGACGGCAAAATTGCCGTCATTGCTTTGATGTGGATGTGAGTTTTCGTCGCTGGGCTTGCCGTGCGTGGCCCAACGGGTATGCCCGATACCTACCGTCTGCGGCAGGTCTTTCCCGTCCTGAATCTTGTCCCGAAGGATCTGCAGCCGGCCTTTGGATTTGTAGATCTCTATCCCCTTTTCGCCCACAAGGGCGATGCCGGCCGAATCATACCCGCGATATTCCAGTTTCGACAGACCTTCCAGCAGCAGCGGCGCTGCCGGTTTGCGGCCGATGAACCCGACGATTCCACACATAGAAGTGACTCCTTTGCTCAAAATAAGCGGTGCGTTGCAAAACGATACCCCCAAAAAGCGTTTTCAGGGGTATCGTTCTTATTCAGTTTTCTTCCGGCTGTTCTTCGGTTTTTTCTTCGGCGGACTCTGCAGGGGGTTCCTCGGCGGATTCTTCAGCGGATTCATCACAATCGCACGCGCAGTCACATCCGCAATCGCAGCCGCAACCGTCTTCCTCTTCACACAAGCACAGCGCTTCACGGCGCTTTTTGGCGCGCAGCAGCAATACGGCCGCCGTCACAGCCGCTGCCAGAACGGATACGAGTACAACGCAAAGCCAACCGCATTTTTTCTCTTTCATTTGAAAACTCCTCTCCAAATCATACTGATTTTATTATACAGAAAAAACGACAAAAAGTCAAGAACAAATGGCGCGTTTACCTTTGCTCCGTTTCCAGAGAGGACTCCGCTTCCTCTTTGGAAAGGACCGGCGCATCCGGCTGCACGCCGCCGGCCTCTGCCGGTTCTTCAGCCGCCCGGCCGGCATCCGGCTCCTGCCGCTCTTCTTCCGACGCGGCATCCGGCAGAATGGCGGACGCCTTTTCTTCTTCGACGGGCAACATGCGCGGCATCTTTTTGCTGTTCAGATAAAAGACATACAGCAACACGCAGCCGGCCAGCACCGAAAGGATCGCCAGCAGCTGAGATACGCGGATGGTCTTATACAGATACAGGCTGTCGGTCCGCAGGCTTTCGATAAAGAAACGCCCCGTACCGTACCAGACCATATACAGCGAAAAAAGCTGTCCTTTATATTTGTATGCTTTGCAGGAGACAATATGCAGAACCACAAAACCGAGCAGACACCAAAGGGACTCATACAAAAAAGTGGGATGGACCGGCAGCGCGGTGTCGTACCCCGTGCCGTGTATCCCCGCGGCGATGATGCTGCCGGACATGGCCCACGGCAGATCGGTGTTGGTGCCGAAAGCTTCCTGATTGATAAAGTTGCCCCAGCGGCCCACGCATTGCCCGATCAGCAGGCTGAGAGAGGCAAAGTCAAACAGCCGCAGTACGTCCACCTTGCGCAGCCGGCACATCCACAACGCCGTGAGAAAAGCCGCCAGCAGACCGCCGTAAATAGCCAGCCCGCCCTCGGCAATGTTCAGGATGCGCAGCGGTTTTTCGAAATATTCCGACAGCCGGCCGGAAAACAGCACATAATACAGCCTGGCGCCGATAAAAGCAAAAATGGTGGAAACCAGCGCCACGTCGATGACGCGGTCCGGATCCAGTTCCGGCCGTTTCATGCGTTTGACTCTGGCAAAAAAGTAGGCGGCCGCCAGCAGAAACCCGACGGCGATCAGCAGACCGTACCATTTGATGGAAAACTCGTGCCCGAACAGGGTAAACGCGAACAGCTCCGGGTCTACGTCAATCTCGAAGCCGAGATTGGGAAAGGTGATCCATTCCGTTGCCGCTTTTATAAGCATTTTGATCCCGCTTTCAATGTTTTGATACTTCTATTTTATATCGCGGCCGCCGTTCCGTCAAGAGAAAAGATCGGCGGATATTGCTTTTTCATCAAAAAGCCGCTATAATAAGACGATACCACAACTAAAAGGCGGAATCTTGTATATGATCATCTTATCCATCGAATCCTCCTGCGACGAAACGGCCGCCGCCGTGGTGGAAGACGGCCGCCGGCTGTTATCCAACGTCGTGGCCACGCAGGTGGAAGAGCACCGGATATACGGCGGCGTTGTGCCGGAAATCGCCAGCCGCCGGCATACGGAGGCAATTTCCCTTGTGACGAAGCAGGCTTTACAGCAGGCAGGCCTTGGGCTCGACGCCGTAGACGCCGTGGCCGTTACCTACGCCCCGGGGCTGATCGGCGCGCTGCTGGTGGGCGTCAATTTTGCCAAAGGCCTGGCTTTTTCGGCCGGCAAGCCGCTGATTCCCGTGCATCATCTGCGCGGCCACATCGCCGCCAATTATCTGGCCCATCCGGAACTGAAACCGCCCTTCCTCTGCTTGGTCGTGTCGGGCGGGCACAGCCATCTGGTTTATCTGGATGACTACACCGGATTGCGTATGATCGGCCAGACGCGGGATGACGCGGCCGGCGAATGCTTTGACAAAGCGGCCCGTTCCATGGGCATGCCGTATCCGGGCGGCATCGCGCTGGACCGTATGGCGCAGCAGGGCAATCCGCACGCCTTTCCCCTGCCCCGGCCCGCCGTGGACGGCAACCCGTATGATTTCAGCTTTTCCGGCCTGAAAACGGCCGTGATCAACCGGCTGCACCAGGCGGAACAAAAGGGTGAAAGCATTTGCGTGCCGGACATGTGCGCCAGTCTGCAGCACACCGTGGCAGAAATATTGACGGACCATACCATGCGCGCCGCAGCCGAGACGGGCGCCGGCACCGTTGTGCTGGCCGGCGGGGTGTCGGCCAACTCCGGCCTGCGGGCGGCCATGACCGCCGCCTGCGAAAAAGCCGGCCTGCGGCTGTATATGCCGCCGCTCGCTTTGTGCGGCGACAACGCCGCCATGATCGGCGCACAGGCGTATTACGAATATCTGGCCGGGCATACGGCCGATCTGTCGCTTAACGCCTTTGCCTCCCTGCCGATCGAACAATAAGCAACCGCTAAAAAGCCCCCTGATCAGGGGGCTTTTTGTCGTACCGTTCAGCTGCGGTTGCAGCCGCAGTTGCTGCCCGCATTCTGCGGCGGGAAAAAGTCGTCCACCGGGAAGCACATTTTCTTGAACAGGTCGCAGGGGTTGTCGCCGGTCGGCGCGCATTCATGCTCCGGAATACAATAATCGTACACCGGCACAAGCATCTGCACGTTGCGCACCAGCTGCACGATGCTGAAAATGCCGAGCGTCACCAGCACGGCCTTGCCGTCTTCGGGGTCGGCGAACGGTGCTCCGTAACGGGTCTGCAACGCTTCCGGAATGGTGCAGGTATATTCGGCCGGACAGTCGCACACCGGTACCAGGCGGGTATTGAGCACGACCGGCTCCGCCACCTGCACCACGCAGCGCGGCATATTCCGCCGCGGCATCTCCTGCGGGTCCCGCCCGTTCTCGCGGTACTCGCTGCTGAACACCTGCACGTTGCCTTCACTGCCATACAAAATCACTTTTTTGGAGAATACCGCAAGCCCGTTGAGGATACTGCTCGGGACGGTGCGGCTGGCAAACACTTCCACCTTGACTTCAAAGAAGAAAGTCAGGTCGCAGGAATAATACCCCCGGTTAAAAGGGAGCGTTTCCACATCAATGTAAGTGGTGATGACTTCCGCGCTTTTGGCCCGCGCGCTGATTGCGCTGTCGATGACTGCCTGGTCCTCTGCCGTGAAATACACGCGCAGGTCTTCCGTACAGTCTTTGTCGGAACAACTGTCGTATACACGCCCGGCGTCGATGCAGACGGCGTCTTTGCAGCCGCCTTCGCCGGTGATCCGGTTGGTTTCCGCCATAGATGATGCCCTCCCATATTAGTGTGGCTGCTCCTGTGCAGGGCAGCGTCACTAATATAGTATGGACGAAGGCCGGTTTTGGTTACTCAGCCAGGCAAATGCCCGCGACGTGCCCGGTGATTTTCACCGGAATGACGGTCCCTGGCTGTACGTCCTTCCGGTACAGCCGAACGGGAATGTAGCCGGGCGTATATCCTTCCCACGCGCCGTCCTTCTGCCGGGTTTCCACCAGTATCTGCACCGTGCGGCCGACCAGAGAGGCGGCGGCCTTTTCGGCCAAAGCCGCCGCGCAGGCGCCCATCCGCCGGCTGCGCAGTGCTTTTTCCGCTGCCGGTACCTGGTCCGGCAAACCGGCCGCCACCGTACCGGGCCGCACCGAGTAGGCAAACACATGCATCCGGGCAAAGCCGATCTTTTCACAAAAAGCAAGGGACTGCTCAAAATCCGCCGCCGTTTCCCCCGGAAAGCCGACCATGATATCCGTCGTGAGCGTACCGTCCGGAAAGACGGCGCGCAGCCGCCGGCAAAGGTTTTCAAACAAAGCGCAGTCATACCGCCGGTTCATACGCCGCAGCGTCGCATCGCACCCGCTTTGCAGCGCTATATGGAACTGCGGGCAAAGCTGTTCGCAGTGCGCCAGCCGCCGGATCACAGCATCAGTCATAAAATCCGGCTCCAGCGAGCCGAGCCGCACCCGCAGGATGCCCGGCACAGCGCAGACCGTCTCCACCGCATCGGCAAGATTCAGCCCAAGATCCTGCCCGTAGGCGGTCAAATTGATGCCGACCAGCACGATCTCCCGGTATCCGCCGGCGGCGAGCTGTTCCGTTTCCTCCCGCAGCGCCGCCAGCGGCTTGGAACGCACCCTGCCGCGGGCATACGGAATAATACAATAACTGCAAAAGCGGTTGCAGCCGTCTTCTATTTTGATAAAGGCGCGAGTCCTGCCTTCAAAGCAGCGGATAGATTTTTCCTCGTATTCTGACGGATGAGGTACAACGGCGACAATTTGCCGGCCGGTTTCCCGATAGGCCTGCAGCAACTGCGGCAGACGGTCCCGGCAGGCGTTGCCGAGCACGATATCCGCTTCGGTCAGCGCCTGCGCCTTCTGCGGGAACGCCTGCGGAAAACAACCCGAAAGCACCAGTACCGCCTGCGGGCAGCAGCGGCGCAGCCGGTGCAGCGCCTGCCGCAGTTTGCGGTCGCTTTCCCCCGTTACCGTACAGGAATTGACGACGATGACGGTTTCTCCGTCACAGGGCGTTCCTTCCGTCCACTCGGCCGTATGATACCCGCAGCGTTGCAGCTGCTGCATCATTGCCTGGGTTTCATATTGATTGACTTTGCAGCCGAAAGTGACAAAATAAGCGTTCACGGCCGACTCCTTCCGACAGGATCATTTTTCGGTGAGGATTTCCAGGCTGTTCCCGTCGGTCAGCACGGTGATCCTCCCCTGTTCGTCGCTGCGCAGCGTCTGTATACCGCAGGAAGACAGACGGCGCAGCAGCTGTGCGTGCGGGTGCCCGTAAGGGTTACCTTCGCCGCAGGTCAACACCGCATATTGCGGGGCGACTTTCCGCAGAAAATGGATATTGGAAGAATCGGAGGAACCGTGGTGTCCGACCTTGATCAGGTCGGACGGCAGCCGGTCGCCCCAAAGTTCCATCGTATCCTGCTCCGCCTTCAGGGCGGCGTCGCCCATGAATAAAAAGCCGCGCGTACCGAAAGCAACGCGGCAAACGACGGAGGCGTTGTTATCGTCTTCGTAATCAAAACTCGGCCCCAGCAAGAGCAGTTCCGCCTCCCCGAGCGGGTAAACAGTCCCGGGTACAGCCTTCACCACCGGGATGCTCTGCTCCTCGATTGTCTGTATCAACGCCTGCGACAAAGCCGTGGAAGGCGTTTTGTATGACAGGGACCAGATCAGCAGATCCGGCGGGAAGCGCCGGAGCACCCGTTCCATCCCGCCGATATGGTCGTCATCAAAATGGGTGACGATCACGTAATCCAGCTTTTTCACGCCGGCCGCGTCCAGATAAGAGAAGATTTTCTCCGCATTCTGATCCTTGCCCGCATCGATCAGCAGCGTGCACGCTCCTTGCCGGATGACCGAAGCGTCCGCGTTCCCGACGTCGAGAAAGTCGATGCGCAGCTGCCCTTCCGGTACTTGCAGCTGTTTTTCTTCTCCGGTCAGGCCGAAGACGGAAAACACCTGCCTCCACGTCGGCAGCAGCGGTTCGCTCCGCCGCTCGTTCCAGAAACTGACGCCGCACAGCAGCGCGACGGCCAGCACAAGAGCGATCAGGCGCCACCGACGGTTACGCTTTCGGTTTCTTTCGTCTGCCAGTTGGACGAGGTCCTCTATGCGCAGCTTGCCTTCCTCTTCCGGTTGAGAATCTGCCATCTTTCTTTCCCCCGATCGACGGACTTGAAGCAATCAGACAATCCGGTCCCGTGCCGATCAGATCCGTGCGGTGCGCCGCCTGCAGCGCCGCCAGAACCAGCGCGCGGTTTTCCGGGAGAAAATATTGCAGCAGCGCGCGCTGACGGGCCTTTTCCTGCGGGGTACGCGGTACGTACACCGGTTTGAGGGTATACGGGTTCAGCCCGGTATAAAACATGCAAGTGGAAATAGTGCCCGGCGTCGGGTAAAAGTCCTGCACTTGCTCCGGATGCAGGCCTTCTTTTTTCAAAAAAACCGCTAACTCGATAGCGTCCTTCATCGTACTGCCCGGGTGGGACGACATCAAGTACGGTACCAGATATTGTTTTTTGCCGGCGCTTTCGGTCAGCTCGTAATACCGCTTTTTGAAGCGCAGATACGTCTCGATCGCAGGCTTTCCCATGCAGGCAAGCACCTGCGCCGAGCAATGCTCGGGCGCCACTTTTAGCTGGCCGCTGATATGGTAGCGGACCAACTCCTTGAAAAACGTCTCATCCGGATCCGCCAGCAAATAATCAAAACGAATGCCGGAACGGATGAACACCTTTTTCACGCCGGGCAGCGCGCGCAGTTTGCGCAGCAACTGCAGATATTCGGTATGGTCGGCCTCCAGCGCGGGGCACGGCGCCGGGAATAAACACATTTTGCCTTTGCACAGTCCCTTGACCAGTTGCCCTTTGCAGGATGGCCGGCGGAAATTAGCCGTCGGCCCGCCGACGTCGTGAATATATCCCTTAAAATCCGGCTGTTTGGTCAGCAATTCCGCTTCCCGCAGCAGCGACGCTTCGCTGCGGCAGGTGACCTGCCGCCCCTGATGAAACGCGAGCGAACAGAAATGGCAGGCGCCGAAACAGCCGCGGTTATGTACCAGAGAAAAACGCACCTCGTCAAAGCCGGGCACGCCGCCCTGCGCATCATAAGAAGGATGCCAGGCGCGCATGTATGGCAGCTCGTATACCCGGTCAAAAAACGGGGTATCCAGCGGCAGGGCCGGCGGATTTTGCACCAGAATCCGGTCCCCGTGGCGCTGAATGACGGGTTTGCCGCGTACGGCGTCCTGTTCATCCTGTTCGATCCTGCAGGAGATGGCGTACTGCTTTTTACCAGCCTCATCCGGTACGCAGACCCTCTCGAAGGGCGGGCATTCCGCACAGGGGCGCGGTATATAGTCGCGCACGGGAATCAGGACACAGGTGCCGCGTACGTCGGTGATGGAAGATACCGGCTCGCCCTCGTCCAGGCGGCGGGCAATCTCAATTGTCTGCCGCTCCCCCATGCCGTAGGTCAGGATATCCGCTCCGCTGCTGACCAGGATCGACGGCATGACGGTATCGTTCCAATAATCGTAATGCGCAAAACGGCGCAGGGAGGCTTCCAGACCGCCTAAAATGACGGGCGCATCCGGAAAAACGCTGCGGCACATCCGGCAGTAAACGGTGGCAGCCCGGTCCGGGCGCCGGCCCGTTTGGCCGCCGGGCGTGTAAAAATCTTTATTGCGCGGTTTTTTGGCCGCCGTATAATGCGCCACCATCGAGTCGATATTGCCACTGCCTACAAAAAAGCCGAGCCGCGGACGGCCGAAGACGGCGCAATCCTCCGCCCGCTGCGGCTGCGCCACAATGCCGACCCGGTATCCTTCCGCCTCCAGCACGCGGGAGATAATAGCCGCGCCGAAACTGGGGTGATCCACATAGGCGTCTCCGGTGATCACCACCGCATCCACCCGGTCCCACCCCCGCGCGCGCATATCCGCAACGGAAATCGGCAAAAACGGCATAGAAAATTATCCCTTCTCCTGCGGCTCCTCGGCCCGCAGATTCATTTCCAGCCACTGCTGGCGGGTAATCAGCACCTGCCGCGGTTTACTGCCTTCGTGGGGGCCTACGATGCCGCGGTTTTCCAATTCGTCGATGATACGGCCGGCCCTGGCGTACCCGAGGCGCAGCTTGCGCTGTAACAGAGACGTAGACGCCATGCCCGCCTCCACGACCACTTCGATGGCCTGCGGCAGCATCTCATCGTATTCGCTTTCCTCACCGTCGGCGTCGCTATCCCCGGCGATGGATTTGGAACTGTTTTTGCCGCTGGCGGCCGCGCGCAGTTCGATATCGTGAGCGATCGCCTCGTCGTATTTGGCTTCCTCGTCGGCATTGGATTTCAGAAAATCGACAACGGCCTTAACTTCTTTTTCACTCACGAAGCAGCCCTGCACGCGGATCGGCTTGCTCATGCCGATGGGCATAAACAGCATATCGCCGTGGCCGAGCAGCTTTTCGGCGCCGACACAGTCCAAAATTGTCCGGGAATCCACGCCGGAAGCCACTGTCAGCGCCAGCCGGGACGGAATGTTGGCCTTGATCAGGCCCGTAATAACATCCACCGAAGGCCGCTGGGTGGCGATGACCAGGTGCATACCGGCCGCACGGGCCATCTGCGCCAGCCGGATGATGGCGTCCTCCACCTCGTTGGCGGCGGCCATCATCAGGTCGGCCAATTCGTCGATCACGATGACGATCAGCGGCATCTTCTGCAGCGTATCGCTGGCGGCGGCCAGATCATTGTAGGCAGTAATATCACGCACGTTGTTTTCGGCAAAAGTCTTGTAGCGGTTGAGCATCTCCGTGACGGCCCAACCCAAGGCGCCGGCCGCCTTGCGCGGATCAGTCACCACTTTGGTCAACAGATGCGGGATACCGTTGTAAATGCCGAACTCTACCTGCTTGGGATCGATCAGTACCAGCCGTACGTCTTCCGGAGAGTTGCGGTATAGCAGGCTCTGGATCATTGCGTTGGTACATACCGATTTACCGGAGCCGGTCGTACCGGCAATCAGCAGGTGAGGCATTTTACCCAGATCCGCCAGCACGACCTTACCGGCAATATCCCGGCCGAGCGCTACGGTCAGGCGCCCTTTGGAAGCAGCAAACTCGCGGCTGTCCAGAATCTCGCGCAGCGAGACGGTCTGCCCCGTTTTGTTGGGCACCTCGATGCCGACGGCCGCTTTATTCGGAATCGGCGCCTCGATGCGTACGCCGGTTGTCGCCAAACGCAGCGCTAAATCGTCCGCCAAGCCTGTAATGCGGCTTACCTTTACACCGGCGCTCGGCTCCAATTCGTACCGCGTAACGGACGGCCCGCGGGAAATATCGATGATCCGGGTGACGATCCCGAAATCCTTCAACGTTTTAACCAGCAGATCTGCATTATGCTGTATTTCCGCGTTGCTCTGCGCCTCGTCATTCTTTTGCAGCGAGGACAGCAGCGAGATCGGCGGATAGCGGTAGGCTTTGACCGGTTCGGCCTTCTTCTCTTCGGCGGCGGCAGCAGCCGTGTCATCCTTTTGATCGGCCGTCTTTTTTTCGGGATCGTTCTGTAACTTTTCCGGGTCGGAAGAGATTTGCTGCTTGGCCAGCAGATCCTCTACGCGGGGCGTCGGATGCGAGGCGTCCTCCTGCAAACTTTTAGCCGCCTGTGTAAAGGCGTTGAACTTTTCGTTGCTTTCCGAGGATTCTTCCTCGTTCCCTTGTATGACGGGCGGTACGAGCACGTCCGTATCGCCGTCCGAATACTTGTCGTCATCTATATTGACGTCAATATTCGCGTTGCGACGGCGCTCGCGCGAATCTTCGATAGCCTGCTGCACCGTTTCCTTCGTTTTTTGGATCGGTTTATAAACGGCTTTGTAAAAGGCCGACATCGTAATGTTGCACAGCAGCATCAGAGTAATAAACAGCAGCAGAATGATCACGATCTTGGCACCGATGTCGCCCAGAAAATATTCCAGCGGATACCCGAGTAAAGTGCCAAGTACGCCGCCTCTTTTGTCCGCGTATGATTGGCCGATCGTTCCGAAATACCCGGCGCCGTCTACAATATTCTCCGCAAAGATCTGCACCGTACTCGCGCCGAGCACCATCAGGCTGACGCACTGCAGCAAAGCGGAACTTGTTTTCAGTTCGCTCTTTTCCAGCGCCAGCATGACGGAAAAATAGCACAAAAACACAGGTACCAGCCAACAGGACCAGCCGAACACGCCGAACACGAAGTTCCTCATCGCGCTCCACACCCGCTGCCCCGGTATCAGCAGCAGGCAAAGGCAAAACACGGCGCAGACGAACAGCAGCAGCGCTGTCATCTGCCGTTTTGCCAGCGCCTTCTTCTCCATTCTGGCTTTCTGTTCCGGCGTTTTTTTGCGAGAACGTCGTTTGGCTGCCATTATGTATCTCTCCTTTTGATAAATAATCTATGTAAGCGGCCAAGCCGCCTTTATTTTTGTATCATGTCATACAGCGCGCCCAACGCATCCGACAAAGAGCCGGAGGCGTCGATCAGCCCCTCTTTTACGGCGGCGTTTCCGTCCAGAATCGTGCCGACGTCGGTGGTCATTTCGTCCGTACTGGTACACAACTGCATATAGCGTTGCTCCGATATGCCGGAGTGTTCTGTCACAAAGCGTGTAATGCGTGCTTGCATACGCTGAAAATACAGGAACGCCTGCGGCACCCCCAGCACCAGGCCGTTGGTACGCACGGGGTGCAGCGTCATCGTGGCCGATGGCACGATATAAGACCGTTTGGCTGCCACCGCCAGCGGTACGCCGATCGAGTGGCCGCCGCCGAGTACCAGCGACACGGTGGGCTTCGACATGCCGGCAATCAGTTCCGCGAGGGCCAGCCCCGCTTCCACATCGCCGCCGACCGTGTTGAGCAGGATCAACAGCCCCTCGATCTCGCGGCTTTCCTCTACCGCGACCAGCTGTGGCATGACGTGCTCATACTTGGTCGTTTTATTGTCGCCCGGCAGCGTGTAATGCCCTTCCACCTGCCCGATAATGGTCAGGCAATGCAGAATATGGCTGCCGTTATCGGTTGTGACGGCGCCGGTGTCCACAGTATCCTGCAGCATTTTGTGCAGTGTGGCAGCCGGTTTCGTTTCCGGATCCTCTTTTTTCAAGCCGGATCACCTCCGGCTTTTATTTTGCGCCGGAGACGGCGGAATATTCCCGGCCGGGGCCGCCCTCTTTATTCTGCTGCTGCAGCCGCGCGTTGGACAACATCAGTTTGATGCGGTTTTCCTGGTTAATGCGGGTCGCGCCCGGGTCGTAATCGATGCAGACAATATTGGATTGCGGCAGCGTTTCGCGGATGCGGCGTACCATCCCTTTGCCGACGATATGGTTGGGCAGGCAGCCAAACGGCTGGGTACACACCACGTTGACGGTGCCGGAATCAATCAATTCCAGCATTTCTCCCGTCAGCAGCCATCCTTCGCCCATTTTATTGCCGTATCCGAGATACCCGTGTACCAACTGTTTGATATGTTCAAAGGTGCACGGAGCACGGAAGCAGGGCTGCCGGCGGATGGCGGCGATCATGTCCCGCTGCAGGCCTTCGCAGTATTTTTTCAGCAGACCGGCGCCCAGATAAGTGCCTGTTTTGCCGCCGTAGATCAAATGATCTTCCACGCGGTTGTCGCATTTGAAAATAATAAAATCCATTACGCCCGGCACAACCGGCTCACAATTTTCAGACAACAGAAACTTTTCCAGATTATTGTTGCCGAGCGGTGCGTATTTGATGTAGATCTCCCCTACGACGCCGACCCGGATCTTGTTGCGCGGCCCGACCGGGATAGAGGCAAAGTCATCGACGATCCCGGCAAAGTTTTTGCGCACGTTAGCCCGGCGAAAAGCGCCCCGCTGCGGGAACTGAGCCAGCAATTGCCTGACCCACCGATCCACCCGGCGGTCCGTTTCCCCCTCGATCAGCTCGTACGGGCGGCATTGGTTGGCCAGGTTGACCAGGATATCCCCGTAAATCATGGAATACGCCATACGCAGGATCAGTTTCAGGTTCAATGAAAATCCGGGATTCTTTTCCAGCCCGGCCAAATTGACCGAGATAACCGGGATATACTCATATCCGGCGCGGACCAGTGCTTTGCGAAGCAAGTGAATGTAGTTAGAAGCGCGGCATCCGCCGCCGGTCTGTGTAATCATCAGCGCCAGCTTGTGAGGATCGTATTTGCCGCTTTTCACGGCGTCCAGCAACTGCCCGATGACCAGCAAAGCCGGGTAGCAGGTATCGTTATGCACGTATTTCAGCCCTTCGCTGATGATGCCGCGATGGTTGCTTGTGAGCATGACCGCATGATATCCTTCCAGCTCGAACACCTGCTGCAGCATGGTGAAATGTACCGGCAGCATCTGCGGCATAAGCAGCGTATACTCCCGTTTCATTTCCTCGGTAAACAGCAGGCGGCCGGTCTCGTCATATATCAACTCAGCCATTTCGGTTTTCCTCCGTCAAACTTCTGGTCTCCATCGCCGCAATCAGGCTGCGGATGCGGATGCGAACCGCACCCAGATTGGTGATCTCATCAATCTTCAGCTGCGTGTAAAGCTTGCCTTTTTCTTCCAACACGGCACGTACTTCGTCGGTAGTGATGGCGTCGATGCCGCATCCGAAGGAGACAAGCTGTATCAACTGCATATCCGGCTGCGTGGTCACATAGTGGGCGGCGCTGTACAGCCGGCTGTGATACGTCCATTGATTGAGCACCTTCTGCGCCGTTTTCGGCGTATGATACGCCAAGGCGTCCTCGCTGACAAGCACCAGGCCGAAGGACGTGATCAGCCGGTTGATGCCGTGGTTGATCTCCGGATCGACATGGTACGGCCGGCCGGCCAATACAGCGATCGGCAATTGATGCGCCCGCGCATAAGCGACGTATTCATCTCCGGTTTTCCGGATCAGCTTTACATACTCCTCATACGCCCGGAAGGCCTCGGCGGCTGCACGCCGCACCGCAGCCGGCCTAAAACCGAGTTCCTGCTTGAAATAAGCGGCGGCATGGGTTGCAAAATCATGCGGGCGGTGCAAGCCGAAATACGGCATCATGAAATGGACGCCGGCCAGGCGGCTGTTGTTCGCGTGCAGCAGTTCCGGATAATATGCGACCACAGGGCAGTTATAATGGTTGTCGCCTTTATGCTCGTCGAAATTATACGGCATGCATGGGTAAAAAATATGTTCTATCCCCTGGTCCATCAACGCTTCCAGATGCCCGTGCGAAAGTTTGGCAGGATAGCAGACGGTATCAGACGGGATGGTATGCTGGCCGCTGGTATACAGGCTCTTGGAAGATTCCGGCGACAGAACCACCTCACAGCCGAGCGCGGTAAAGAAGGTGTTCCAGAACGGAAGGTTTTCATACATGTTCAATACCATCGGCAGCCCTATGCGCATACGCCGGCCCGTCTTGGGATCCGTCATCGGCGGAACTTGCTCGTTGACGGAAGGCAGTGCGCGCAGATATTCATACTTCCATTGGAACATATCCGGCAGGTTCTTTTGTTCGCCTTTTCCGAGCGGGCGCTCGCAGCGGTTGCCGGATATGAACTTGCGCTTGCCGCCGAAGGTATTGACCGTCAGCAGGCAATGGTTGCCGCACAGGCCGCAGGTGACGGCTGCGGAGGTGTGGGAGAAGGTATCCAACTCGTTCATGGTCAGCAGAGCGGATACTTCAGAGTCGATTTTGCCGTTTTTCACGCAGTCGATCGCGTACAATGCCGCCCCGTAGGCGCCCATCACGCCGGCAATGGTGGGACGGATCACCTCGATGCCCAGTTCCGTTTCAAAACTGCGCAGCACGGCGTCGTTCAAAAACGTGCCCCCCTGCACGACGATGTTTTTTCCGAGCTCAGCCGGATCAGCCGCGCGGATGACCTTATAAATGGCGTTTTTGACCACGCTGATCGACAAGCCGGCCGAAATATCCTCCACCCCGGCTCCGTCCTTCTGAGCCTGTTTGACGGAAGAGTTCATGAACACGGTACAGCGCGAGCCGAGATCTACCGGGTGCTCGGCAAACAACCCGAGTTGTGCAAAGGTACGGATGTCGTAACCCAACGCCTTGGCAAACGTTTCAATAAAAGAGCCGCAGCCGGAAGAACAGGCTTCGTTGAGCAGGATGCCGTCGATCGCGTCGTTGCGGATACGGAAGCACTTCATGTCCTGCCCGCCGATGTCAATGATAAAATCGACCAACGGATTGAAATGATGGGCGGCACGAAAATGCGCCACCGTTTCCACCAGGCCTTTGTCGATATGGAACGCGTTGCGGATCAGGTCTTCCCCATAGCCGGTAGCGGCTGACCCGCGGATGGTCACGCGGCTGCCGAAACGGTTGTATATTTCCCGCAGCTGCGCGAGCACGATCGGGATGGGGTTGCCCTCGTTCGAAGCGTAATACGTATACAAAATGCCGCCCTGCGGGGTGATCAGGACCATTTTCGTGGTCGTGGAGCCGGCATCTATCCCCAAGTAGGCGTCGCCGGTATAGGCGTCCTCATCCATCGGCGGCGGGCAATGGGCCGCATGGCGGGCCCGGAACGCCTCGTATTCCTCCCGGGAGGCAAACAGGGGCGGCAACGTATTGGTTCTGCTTTGCTGCTGCGTGGAGGTCTCCACCCGTGTGAGCAGGTCCTCAAAGCCGATCTCTGCGCAATTCTGCGCATAGCACGCGGCACCGACCGCCACAAACACATCGGCGTTTTGAGGGAAAACGGCGTTTTCCGGCGATAAATGCAACGTTTCGACAAACCGTTCCCGCAAGCCCCGCATAAAGAACAGCGGCCCGCCGAGGAACAGCACTTTTCCTTTGATTTCCCGCCCTTGCGCCAAACCGGCGATCGTCTGGTTGACCACCGCCTGATAGATGCTTGCGGCAATATCTTCTTTGCGGGCGCCCTGGTTGAGCAGCGGCTGGATATCGGTCTTGGCAAACACACCGCAGCGGGATGCGATGGAATACAGCCGCTCGTGCTGCAGGCTGTACTCATCCAGTTCATCGACCGTAATACCAAGCAAAGTAGCCATCTGGTCGATAAACGCGCCCGTTCCGCCGGCGCAGGTGCCGTTCATCCGCTCCTCCAGCCCGCCTGTCAGGAAGATGATTTTGGCATCTTCCCCGCCGAGTTCCACCACAACGTCCGTTTCCGGCTCGAAACGCCGTACGGCGCCGGCGGCCGCAAACACCTCCTGCACAAAAGGCAACCCGGCAGAGTTCGCCAGCCCCAGCCCGGCAGAGCCGGTAACGGCGGCCCGAACGGTCTGCCCGGCCAGCATCGGCCGCAGCTGCTGCAGCATTTCCGCCGTCTTTTCCCGCACGCGGGACATGTGGCGGGCATATTGCTGATATAGAGTCTGACACTCATCATTTAATAAAACCACTTTGACGGTGGTAGAACCGATATCAATTCCGAGAAACATGCTGAACCTCCGAAAAAACAATTCAACAGATAGATAATTATATCATGATTTTGCAGATAAAACAAGTGTTTTGCCTTTCTTTTTGCGTGCCGGACGGATTTCTCTCTTTACTTTTTATAAATTAACGGCTATAATGTGTTGACAGAAGCTTTGGGAGGCTGAAGATGGAGTTCTTTTTTCATAACCTGCTGATCGTCGTGCAGCAGGTAGCTATCATGTTTATTCTGATCGCAATCGGTTTTGCGCTGGCAAAGACAAGGCGCCTCGCCAAGCCGACGGTCTCACAGCTGACCACCATTCTGCTGTGGGTCATCACCCCCTGCACCATCGTCAAATCCTTTCTGTCCCTGGAAGCCACGCCTGAGCGCAACCGCATCCTGTTATGGACGGCATTGGCCTTTACCGTTTCGGAGGTGATCGGTGCCGTACTGGCCCGGCTGGTCGTGCACAAAGGCGCACCTGAGCAGCGGTGTGTGCTGCAATTTGCCGTTATTTTTTCCAACTGCGGGTTTATGTCGCTGCCGCTGGCACAGGCCTTGTTCGGTGACGAGGGAGCCTGCGTGGCAGCCGTCTGCATGGTGGTATTCAATATTTCCGCCTGGACGTACGGCGTGTATCTGCACAAAAAGCCGGGCGAAAAATATAAGTTGCTGCGTATTCTGGTCAACCCCGGCGTCATCGGATTTGCGCTGGCGCTGCCGCTGTATCTTTTCCGGATAAAACTGCCGGAGATCCTGTTCCAGCCGGTCGGGATGCTCGGCGCCCTGAACACTCCGATGGCCATGATCATCATCGGTTTTTATCTGGCGCAAACGCCGTTCCGTCCCGTCAAGGGCGACGGGAAACTGCTGCTGATCTCCTGCTGCCGGCTGCTGGCCGTACCGCTGCTGTCTTTTGCCCTGTTGAAAGGCTGCCGCTTCCCCGCATACTATATCCCGATCATTATGGTGCCGATCAGCGCCCCCTCCGCCACCAACGGTACCTTGTTCGCCACCCTCTTCGGCAACGACGCCGCCATTGCTTCCCGGCAGTTGTCTTTCAGCACCATCCTTTCCATTCTGACGCTTCCTGTCCTGATCGCTTTAGCTCAATTGTAAAAATAAAAAAGCAGGCGCCGGCTGTCTCAAAGCAGCCCGCGCCAGTTTTTTTATTTGCTTTATGCCTTGTGAACGGAGCCGGCCTCGTTGTGTTCCAGCAAACAGCGCGTCATCAGGTTGCCCGTGCCCCCGCTGTCGCTGTATCCGAACCCGCTGTTGCCGCAAAGTGTACAGCCGGCCGTGGTAATGTGTTCGCACCGGTCCAGCGCGATCCCGTCACCGCCATGCCCCCGGCACACCACGTTCAGCAGATGAGAATTGCGGGAACGGCTCAATCTGATTCCGGCGGTTCCCGGCACATGATACCCCTGCGTGTCGATGCGCACGTCGTCCATCTGCAGGTCCCAGGATCGATCCACCAGCACGCCTCCTCCGCAATGCAGGATGTCGGTATGGATCAGCGAGCACAACACCGTCGATATGCGGTTTTCGTCGGAATCCGGCGTATCGGCAAGCCCGAAAACAATTCCGTAGCCGCCCATGTCTTTGATCGTCACACGGTCCCACCAAAGTGAAGCCATCAGTGCTACGCTGCCCGGCAACAAAAAGCCGATTTCTTCCGGCTGGCCGGAGTTGCTGCCGATCACCGTCATTTCCTCAAAAATGGTACCGCGTACGTCGTCGATATCCACCGCCGGAAAGGCTTTTGTCAGATGGTGTTTGCGCATCGAATCCGCATTGTCGATGGTAAAACGTTTCAGGAAAATAAAACCCTCAAAGTCCTCGATATCAAAGGTGGAATGGCGGCCGTCTTTACACAGAATATCCTCAAAATGCATGAATAACATCAAAGCCGTATTTTGCGCATCGGTAAACACATGGTAGGCGTCGTAGAACTCACAGTGCGTGATGGTAAAGTGGGATACGCCGATACTGCCCTCTTTTTTTACTGACGTATCAAAGAAGAATGCCGTTGACGGTTCAGCGGCCGCCGCCATATCGAACCGGATATGATGTACCGCACATTGCCCGCGTGTGACGTGAAACAGCCTGGTGCATCCGGGTGCCGCCTTGACGGTCGGGTGCTGGTCCGGCTGCCCTTGCAGCACCCGGTCGGGCAGCAACTCAATCCGGTCGAGCACGTATCCGTTTTCGGTATACGGCAGGGTGATCTGGTTGAACACCTGCCACGTACGGACAAAGGCCGCCGTATCGTCCGTCACGCCGTCGCCCTTGGCGCCGAACCAGAACGGATTGCCCTGCGCCATCGAGTGGATTTCTACCGTGCCGGGGCCGTCAAACAGACGGGTATTCCCGGCCTCTATGACGCAGTCAAAGCACAGCACAGCCTGCTCTTCCAAAAAGAGGCATGCGTCTGTGCCGAAAATCACCGTATGCTTGGAAGAAAAGGTATAACAACCGGAAAAACGGCAAACGCCGCAGATGATGACGCGCGCGCCCGGCGCCGCGGGACACAGCAGAGCATCCAGTTGTTCGCCGGTCACGTTGCCGGCAAGCCGTACCTCTTTCATAGACGTTCCTCCTTTTAAGGGGCATAAAGGGATCGGCACAGCAGAACTGTGCCGATCCCTCGTTGTGTTACCGGGTGGCTGCGCCCTCGACCTTGGCTTCCATTACCTTGTCGCCGCATATCAGCGCATACGTCACGCTGTGTGCACCGACCTGCTGAAAGGCGGTGCCGGAAACATTGGTGATCGTCAACCCTTTGATGGTATTGTTGTCGCTGGTACCTTCTTCCACATAGCCACCGCCGGCCATGTTGGTGATGATGGCGTCATTCACGGTAATATGGTCGGAATCCTTGATCCGCAGGCCGTCGCCGCAATGCGACTGAATAAAAGCGCTGTTGAACAGAATGTTGCTGCTGCTCTCGACCACGATAGCGGCGTCATAGTCCTTCACGCCGGGCTTTGTGCCGTTGCCGTTCGCGTTGGTGATGTGGAACTCGATATCCCGGCTATCCTTGATGCACAGGCAGCCTTTCTCGCACAGCGAGTTGATCCAGTGGTTGAGCACCATATCGGAGCAGTTGTCCAGCACCAGCCCGAAACCGTTGGTGTAATCCACCATCGAACGGCCTACTTCGACCTTCTTGCAATTTTTGAAATAGAAGCCGTCCCCTCCGGTCCCCTTGGTGGCACCGCCGGCCGCGTCCGTGTTGATGAAATACATGCCTTCGCAGTTTTCAAACAGGAACAGCGGAAAATCCACTTTGCCCGGCGTGCCGAGGTCGCTGACCAGCACGTCATCCAAAGTAATGTCGTTTTTGAAGTTGACCAAATGGACACCGGTATCCCGGCTGCTGTCCACAAAAACTTTTACCATCTCCGCCTTCGTGACGTGATGCGCGTCGGAGGCGGTATCGATCATCCGGCCGACGCCGGCGGTCCTGATCCGGTAAAGGGTAATGCCGGACAGATCTTTGTCCGCGTTGTTGAACAAAATCGTCGTAGCACCGGCCCCTTTGCCCGCGTTCGGCGTCAGATATTGCAGCGTTACATTGTCGGATTCGATGGAAAACAGCACGTCCGCCTTGCTGCTGAAATTGACGGCAACATCATATGCGCCGGTACCGGTGACCGTGACCGGTTTTCTGAGGTGGATGGTGCCGAAATCGTAATTGGTACCGGCGGGCAGCTGCACGTACCGGCAGGCGTCTACCGCCTTCTGCATTGCAGCCGTGTCGTCCGAACCGGACAGATCACCGAACCAGTGCGGGTACCCGGCGCTGCGGATGCTGCCGCTGACGGTACCGTCGCCGTCAAAGATCTGATACCGGCCCGCCTCGACAAAGCCGTTGATCGTCAGCGTCGCGCCGCTGTCAATGACCAGCCGGGCGCCGCGGTTAAAGGCCAGCACCATGTCTTCCGGCACGGTCAGGTCGGAGCCGATCCGATACCGGCCGGCTTCCAGATAGATATATCCCTTGCCTTTGACGGCGTCGATCGCTTTGCGGAAAGCTTCGGCATCGTCAGCCTGCCCGTCTTTTTTGACGCCTTGCGCCGCCAGATCGGCCACGTTGTCGGCCGATGCGGCGAAGGAGGGCGTTTCGGCTTTGGGACCGTACCCGATACACGTCTCGCCGAGAACGGCATTTTTCTGTGGATCTGTTCCGCTGTCCGGAGAAGATCCGGGATCAGCCGGCTGACATCCGCCAAAAGAGAGGAGCAGCACAGAGACAGTCAACAGCAAAGCCGCTGTTTGGAAGATTTTTCTCATATTCATACTTCTCCCCTCCTTATTCTGCCGATACCAGCAAACTCTCTTCGGATACGCTGGTCAAACCGTTGCCGTTTCCGTCGCCGGAAATCGACGTGAAGGTATTGCGCGTACCGGTATCGCTCAAACCGAACGACCCGTTCCGGCTGGTGTTGAGCGACACAAGCTGTACGTAGGATGCCTGGCTGGTCACGCCGTTGCGGCCGCAGTCGGAAACGGCGGTGTTGGTCAGCTGCATGTGGCCGCCCCTCAGATACACGCCGTCGGAGCCGCAATTTTTCACGTTCAGGTTTTCCGTCTGGAAGTCCCAGCCGTTCACGGCCACGCCGTACAACCCGCAGTCGGAAACGTCGCAGTTGAGCAGATAGTTGTATACCGCGTTGTTTTCCAACTTATACCCGCAGCCGCCGACGTTGGAAATGTCGCAGTTGTCAAACCAGACGGCGACCGAGTTGCTTGTTTCAAACCCATTGTTCTTTGCGTCGGATGCGCCCTGCTTGCCGTTGATAAACAAATTGGTGCCGATGAAGCCGGCGTTGTCCTTCATAAACACCAGCGGGAAGGTCAGTTCCACAGAACTGCCGGAAAAGTCAATCACGCTGTCCGTCAGGAAGATGAAGCCCCACATGTCGTTCATCTCAATGGCGGTGTTGCGGCCGTTGGTACAATGGAGCCCGACCATCTTGGTCGTAATGACCATATTGCTTTCGTGGTCGGCATCCCGTACGGCGTTATAGGCGTCATTGATGTCGATATTGCTCAGCAGGCACTGCTCGATACCGCTTTTGTTGTCGTCGAAGTAAATACCGGTGCCGTACTTACTCTTGCCCATTTCAAGGGTCAGGTTACGTACGGAGGTATAACTGCTGCTGATGGTCAGCAGGCTCTTGGTCTTTTCGGTGGCGATCAGTTTTGCCTTTTTTTCCGGGTCGGCCCCCTGGAAAACGGCTCCGCCTTTCAGTTCGAGGTTCGAGATAACGTAGCCGGCTTCCCGATACGGGATGTCGATCTTTTTGAACATATTGATCGTGCGCTCAAAAGCCAGCGTGTCATCCGTCACACCGTCGCCTTTGGCACCGAACCAGACCGGATTGCCGCTGTCGTTGGCAGCGGTGCCGACAATATTGCCCTTGCCTTCGAAAAGGATCTGGTCGCCGGCGACGATCTGGGCCCGGATGTTCAGGTTTTTTTCCACCATCAGTTTGGCACCGGTGTCAAAAACGACTTCCAGAAAAGGTTCAAACGACAGGCTGTCGGCCAGGCGATACGTACCGGCCGGGAAAAAGATCGAGCCTTCTTCCTCTGTCTGTGTGGCGGCCCGGATCGCTTTCTGGATAGCTTCCACGTCATCCGTCGTTCCGTCGCCGACGGCGCCGTAATCCTTGACGTTGACGGCATACGCCGCGTTGAACGCGGTGGCCTTTTGCGGGGCGGCGCCGGCTACGCTCGCGCAAGCCAGACAAAGCCCCACTGCAGCCGCCACGGAAAGGAGCCCCTTCAAATGTTTCATTTTGTTTCTCCTTTGCTGTTTAATGCATCAGAAGGGCCCCGTCCCTGCCTCCTGCGGAAGCAGGGACGGGGCTTTCTGACGAGGTTTGTGGGTCAGCTGACGCTGAAAGCACCGGTCTTGGTGCCGTAGGCCTGGCCGTCGACCGTCAGGCCGATCACTTTGCTTTCGGTACCGATCTGCTCAAACGCTTTGCTGGTGCTCGAAGAAATCACGATGCCGATCAAAGTGTTTCGGTTGCTGCTGCCGTTCTCTTTGTAAGAGAAGCCGTTGTTCCAGCTGAAAACAAAGTTCTTAAAGACGTTATCCGTGGAGTTGATAATCTCCATACCGTCCGCCATGTTCGCCCGGAACAGGGCGTTGATAAAGGTGTTATTCTGGCAGTTCTTCATCACAAACGCGGTGCCGTTGTGCTTGTCGCACGCTTCCTGCCCGCCGCGGATACCGTTGAACTTGACGATCTCCATCTGACAGTCGCTGCAATTTTCCATATACAGCGCACCGTCCTCATACAGCGACATGACCCAGCTGTACGCTTTGAAATTGGTGCAGTTGATCAGTTTGGTGCAGTAGCCGTTGATATAGTCGGCCATGAAACGGTCCACCGTGATGTTGGAGCAGTTTTTGAAGACGATGCCGTCTGCGCCGTAACCGTACACGTCGTACAGCGGCTTACCGTTTTCCATGTACGTGTAACCGCCGGCTACGTCTAGTTGAGTGGCGGTCAGCCCGGTGCAGTTTTCGATGATGAACAGCGGTTGATTAACGTCCCTCGGGTTCATACCGACCTGGTTGACCAGCACGGTATCCAGCACGATGCCGCTCTTGAAATTGGTCATGTGGATGCCGGGAGCGTTGAAGGTATAGTTGGCGGTGACATTTTTCAGCGTCACGTCGGTGATCGTCTTGCCGCTGGTCTGCGAGTCGCCGAGCAGCTGAGCCGTCCAGCCGGACCAGATATTTTCCAGCGTGATGTGGGACAGGTTACCGGAGGAGCAGTCGAAATAGAACACCGACGACGGATTGGTCTTTTGGGTCGACTGTACCCCGGCGATTTTGAAATTCTTGATCTCCACGTTG
Organism: Clostridia bacterium; assembly: GCA_017518415.1. Classification (GTDB taxonomy): domain Bacteria; phylum Bacillota; class Clostridia; order Oscillospirales; family Acutalibacteraceae; genus RGIG6098. The sequence continues at coordinate 6,784 of JAFWVC010000105.1, read as the reverse complement.
CTGGATCGGATCACGAACGCCTTTGCACCGGCCTGCGCCGTGCTCTTGATCGTCAGATCGACCTTGCTCGTACCTTCGCCGATCAGCTGGACCGGCTTTTTGATCGTCACCGTACCGGTAAGGGCGTATTTGCTCGGACGATACGGCACACGCACGTAGGAAAACAGATCGACCGCTTTTTGGAAGGCGGGTGCGTCGTCGGTGTTGCCGTCGGCGGCCGCGCCGAACCACAGCGGGTTACCGGCTGAACGCGGCGTACCGTTGATGGTACCCGTGCCGGCAAAAATGGTCGAATCCGCCGCTTCGATCCAACCGTTGATCGTCAGCGTCGCGCCGCTGTCGACTTTGATCACCGCGCCGCGCTGCATGACCATCACGACGTCCTTCGGAATGGTCACAGCCCCTTTGATCAGATAGGTACCGGTGCGGAAGTAGACGTTGCCGCTGCTCTTGACGGCGTTGATTGCCTTCTTGAGAGCTTCGGTATCATCCGTCTTGCCGTCGGCCTTAGCGCCCTGCTCTTTCACGTCGGCCGAAGTATTGCTGGCCGGCGGCGTCGAGGGCTGCGTAGGCGGATTGGTGGGCGGATTCGTAGGCGGATCCGTAGGCGGATCCGTCGGATCGGTAGCAGTGGGATCAGTAGGTGCCGACGAGGGCGTCGTAGGCGGCTCATCCGTCTGAGAAGAGGTCGGATCCCCGTCAGTGGGTTGAGAAACGGACGGTTCCGTCGGCTGAGTGGCGGATGGTTGCGTCGGGTCCTGCGTGGAACTGTCGGGCGTCGGGTCCCCCGTGCAGCCGACCAGCACACACAGCATGACCGCGGCCAGCATCCAGGCTAACAATCTTTTCGTTTTCATGTCATCCTCTCCTCCTCTCTCAACTCTCTACGTATTGGCTGCCGTTGCCGGAAACCTTCACCAGGTCGTTGGTGTTTCCGGTGCCCTGAATATGATACAACTGGCAATTATTGGCGGTGGAAACGATGCCGTACCCTTTGTTGTTGTTCAGCGTCAGGTCGGTAAAGACAGATTCTTTTGCTTCGTTTGTGATGCCGTTGCCGCTGCTGCCGGAGATCACTGTGTTGCTGATCTGGCACACGTTGCCGGAAGCATAAACACCTTTGCCGCCTTCCAGCTTGCAGTTGTGGATCGATTCAGAGAAGCTGTTAAACAGGCCGATTGAATAATCCTTGCAGTTTTTGACGGTGCAGTCAAGGAAATAGAACCAGTTGTTGGCGCCGCCGCCTCTCTCGTGTTTGAAGCCCATACCGCCCATGTTTTCAACGGTGCAATGGCTCCACCACATAGCTTCGGACTTTTTGGTATAGATGCCGTGCGCATTAGCGGTTGCGTTGCTGTTGCCGAGTACCGTTACGTGGTCCATGATCATACCGGCATTGTTTTCGATCGCGATCGCCGGGAAGTCCATTTTCACCGTGCTGGCGGAGAAGTCCACCAAAATGTTTTTAAAGAACATGAAACCCCACATGCCGTGGCACACAAAGGCTGAGTTCTTGCCGCGATAGCATTTGAAATTGATGAACTCCGTCGTAATGACCATGTTGCTGCCGGTATTTGTCTTGTCTTCCACCGCGCGGTAAGCGTCGTTGATGGTGACGTCCGCAAAGCGGTTTTGCTCGATCACGCCGTCGTCCTGCAGATAGATGGCCGTCGCCGTGGGAGCAGCCGCCATTTCCAGGTCAAAGGAATAAAACTCCATGTAACTGCTCTTGAAGGTAAGCAGCTTCTGCGTGCCGGCGGCCGCAATCAGTTTGACCTGTTTTTCGCGGTTGGCGCCGGTGATGCGGCAGCTGTGCGGAATGGCAAGATCCTTCACCTTGTAGCCGGCAGCCGTATACGGCACGTTGACCTGATAAAAGATGTCAAATGTCTTTTGCAGGGCCGCCGTATCGTCGGTCTTCCCGTCGCCCTTGGCGCCGAACCAGATCGGGTTGCCGACAGACACGCCGTTGAAACCGGACCACTTGCCCTGCACGTCAAAGACCTGATAATCGCCCGCGACGATCGTACCGAACATCTTGAACGTGGCAGAAGCGCCGATTTTCAGGATGGCGCCCTTGGCAAACACCAGTTCCGCCGCGTTGGCGATCGTCAGCTTGCCGTTGACCAAATAGGTGCCGGCCGGGAAAAAGACGCTGCCTTGCCCGTCCTTTGTCACATTGGCAACTGCCTGCTTGATTGCCTCGGTATCGTCGGTTTTGCCGTCGCCTTTGGCCCCCGCCGTTTTGACGCTGTACGATTGCTTGGTAAACGCTTCATCCAGCAAGCCGCTGTCTGCGGAGCCGGTAAAGCTGACCGTGCAAACCAGTACGACCGTCAGGCAGACGGCCAACCACAAAGAGAATGCTTTTCTGGTCATATCGTTCTTCCTTTCCAAAATAATCGATATAGCATAGATCCGTCCGGATCATGGACCACAAATACAGCGCGGTATGCCGCCGGTCAATCAAACCGGCCGACGTCCGTGATCGAGCCGACCGTTCCGTCCGCCCGGTACACCACCTGATCGACCAGCGATTCGGCGGCGAACAGCGACACCTGACCGTTGGCGTTGTCCAGGCAGGTAGAGGAAAACAGCCCGTTGCATTTTCCGCCGGACAGCAGAACGCCGCGGTCGGCATTATTGGAAAACTCACTGTCTTTCACCAGGTTGTAGTTGGAGTTGTTAAGCCGCAGCCCGTTGCCGCCGTTGTTTTTGGATACCACGTTGGTCAGATGCGAGTAGACGGTATTATTGAAGAAGATACCGTCCAGGCCGAGTGAGCTGTCTTGATTACCGTCGACGGTCAGGTTATCTATCTGAACTTCCAACAATCCTTCGGCACAGACGCCGCCGCCGCAGTGGAGGATCTGCGAGTCGACGATTTCGGACAAGATCACCTGCCCGAAAACGATGCCGTACCCGCCCATATTCCGTATAGTCACGCGCTTCCACGACAAGGCGGACATCATAGCCACCGCACCCGGCACGTGGAAGCCGATTTCTTTTTCCGAGCCGGTGTTCGCGCCGATGACGGTAATATCCTCAAAGTTGTCGCCGCGCACGTCGTCGATCAGGAAGGCGGCGAACGGTTCCACCCCGTGCTTGGCGTAGGAGTTGGAATTGTCGATATACATGCGCTTCATAAAGACGAAGCCCTCAAAGTCCTGAATATCGAAGGTGGAGCAGCGCGCGTCGTAGCAGTTGATGTCCTCAAAATGCATGAACATCATCACGTTTTCCGCGCGCGCGTCGGTAAAGGCATTGTACGCGTCGTAAAAATCACAGTCGGTGATATAGACGTTTTCGATATACGAGGTGGCCGTGTCGAAATAAAACGCGGATGAATACTTCGGCGCCGCCGCCATTCGAAACTCGATATGGCTGACCGACAGGTCCCCGCCGATGACGTTGAAGAGCTTATACGTTCTGGGTGAAGCGACCAGGATGGTCTTTTCATGGCTGCTCCCCCGCAGCGCCATATTCTTAAAGGTATCAATGGAGGTGATTACATAGCCAGCCTCGGTATACGGCACGTCCAGCTGATTGAACACCTTCCACGCCGTCTTGAACGCTTCGGTGTCATCCGTCACGCCGTCGCCCTTGGCGCCGAACCACATCGGGTTGCCGGCCGCCGAGGAGCGGATCTGGATCCGGATATCCCCGCTGAAGATCTGATAATCGCCGGCCGAGATCGGGCCGTTAAAAGCCAGTTTGCTCCACGCGTCGAGCAGCAGCACGGCGCCCTGCTCGAACACGACGTTGACCTGCTGCGGGAAGGTGATCTGCGCGGCGGACAGCTGATATTGCCCGGCCGGGAAAAACAACCGTTTCCCATGCTCTTCGGCCGCCTGACAGGCGTCGGCGACCGCCTGCGTGTCGCTGGTTTGCCCGTCCCCCGTTGCCCCGTATGCCTTGACGGAGATATCACCATCCATCAGCTGATAAGGTAAAAGAATCTTGTCCATATTCGGTCTTTCCTTTTCTGCACAACCGGCGCAGGCCAACAGCAGATATCCTGCCAAAAGGCAGACCGCTATGCGGCGAAACACTCGTTTCATATCAGCTTTCTCCCTTCTTTTGATCGGTGCCGCTGTCAGTACTTCCCGGCCTGGGAGAGTTCCTGATAGGTGCCGCTCTTGAGAAGGGCGTCGCGGATCGTAATACCGGTACCGGTCAATTCAACCGCCGTATTGGCGTTGCCGGAATCGATCAGGCCGTTGATGACCACGTCGGCGTTCCCGCCGAGATCCTGCAAGCCGATCGACCGGTCTGATTTCTCAAATATGCTCATGGCGTCCACCGTCACCTTACGGCAACCCTGCAGGGAAACGGCGGCGTCCCGCGAGCCGTTGGTAATGATGCCGACGATCAGAAGATCAGAGCAGTTGCAAAAGCGGAAGTTTTCCTCCGAACGGTCGGTATCGCCGCCGGCCACGCACGCCTTGACGACGCGGATCTCGGAATCTTTCAGGCCGTCGATGTCAAACCCGCGCCCGTGGAAGGTGTAGGATTCGACGTTTTCCATATAGAACTTCTCGCAATCTTCGATGACCCAGCCGGTGCCGGCCAGGTACTCCATCAGCGCACGGATGATGCGCACGTTTTTGCAATGGCGGAACACGGCCCCGTGGCCGCCGATGTTGTCGGCCACCCATTTCTTCTGCACGCCGTTGACGATGTTGGCCTCGCCGTTGACGTCGAAGTGCTCCAGCGTCAAACCGTCGGCGTTTTCAAAAATAGCGCCGGGCACGCCCATGTTATACTTTGCATTATTGTATTGGCGCCGGTGGATGGCCACCTCGACCATCTTGATATTACCGACAAAGTCGTGCATATACACCGCCGTACCGCGCACGTTGGTAAAGTCAACGGCGCTGAGCAGCACGTCGGACACGGTATAGGCGTCTGAATCGGCGTCGGTCAGGCTGGTAATGCCTTCCGCCACGGCGCAGGAAAGGATGGAAATGTTTTTCAGGTTTCTGTTTTGAGTGTTGAAATAGAAGCACACGGCGTCCGGTGCGTTGTCCATCTTGATGTTCAGCCCTTCGATGGAAACGTCGTCGCTCTGGATGTTGAACAGATGTCCGATTCCCCTCTCCGCGTTGACGCGGATGCGCCGCGCACCGATCCCTTTAATGGATATCGGCCTGGTGATATTCAATTCGGCAAAGGTATAGGTGTTGTTTTGCAGATATACGCAGCGCAGCGAATCGATCGCCTTCTGGAACAGTTCGGTGGTTACCGTTGTCTCAATATCGGCTGCGAACCATTGCGGATACCCCCACACCGAGGCGTTGGTAAAGCGCACGGCGCCCTCCCCGGAAAAGATGGATTGGATCGCCGCACCGAACAGGCCGTTGATTGTCAGCGTTTTGCCGGCGGCGACCCGGATGGACACGTTGCCGGACAGTTTGACCGGGCAGTCGATCGTCAGGTCCTGCCCGACCAGATACGTTCCGTTCGGGAAAAACAGCGCCTGCTCGTCCCCGAGCTCTGCCGCGCCGGCCGTCACCGCCGCGGAAATATCCGCGCTGCCGTCCGCCGCAGCGCCGAAGGATAAAATGCTGATGTTATCGAATCGATTCATATCAACCGCCCCCTCGTTTTGGTCTTCGGGAGTATCGGGCCCGCAGGCCGTGCACATCCACAAAAAGCAACACGCCAACGCAGTAGCAATCACGCGAAATGCAATACGTTTCATCTTCTTTTCCTCCTCAATCGAACCGACCGTTTTCCGTCAGCGACCCTTTTGTTCCGTCCGCCCGGTATACTACCTGATCCACCAGCGAGTTTTCCTCTCCCAGCGACACCTGCCCGTTGGCATTGTCCGTACAGGTGGAGGAAATCAGCTCGTTGTAAGCACCCCCGCGCGCGATAAACCCGCGGTCCCCGTTACCGGTAAAGGTGCAATCCGCAGCGGTGTTGTATTTGGAGGAGATTAGCGACAACCCGTTGCCGCTGTTGTTTTTGGATACTACATGCAACAAGTGCGTATATACGGTATTCTTTAAAGAAATACCGTCCAGACCGAGTACGCTTTCTTTGTTGCCGTCGATCGTCACGCGGTCCACTTGCAGCTCGTTGATCCCTTCGGCACAGATGCCGCCGCCGCAGTGGAGGATCTGCGTATCAATGACCGAGCACAGCACGCACGCCTTGGTGCCGCCCATCAAAACCCCGTAACCGCCCATATTCTTGATGGTCACGCGGTCCCACCAGACGGAGGCCATATTCGCCACCCGGGACGGCAGGTGGAAACCGATCTCGTCCTCGGACCCGGTATTGGCGCCGGTCACGGTCATCTCCTCAAAGATGGTGCCGCGCACGTCGTCGATCTTGATGGCCGCAAACGGCTCCACCCCGTGCTTGGCATAGGAGTTGGAGTTGTCGATATTCAGGCGCTTCATAAAGATGAAGCCTTCAAAGTCCTGAATATCGAAGGTGGAGCTGCGCGCGTCATAGCAGTTGATGTCCTCAAAATGCATGAACATCATCACGTTGTCAGCGCGCGCATCGGTAAACGCATTGTAGGCATCGTAAAAATCGCAGTTGGTGACATACACGTTTTCTACATAGGAGGCCGCCGTATCAAAGTAAAAGGTTGCCGAATATTTGGGCGCGGCCGCCATGCGGAACTCAATGTTGTCTACCTGCACATTGCCCCCGCTGTTGATGTTGAGCATCTTCTTGGTCTTCGGGGTCGCAATCAGGATGGTCTTTTTCTCGCCGCTGCCGCGCAGTACCATGTTGGGAAAGGTGTCCACGGAAGAAAAGACGTAAC
>JAFWVC010000104.1 GCA_017518415.1 Clostridia bacterium | reverse complement strand
CGCGACGAGCAGGATCACGATCAGGGCGACAAGCCCGCCCTTGCCTTTTTTCCTTGGGGCGGGCGCGCCGCTTTGCGCTTTTGCCTGCGCTTTTGCCGCGTTTTTCTGCGCAAACTGTTCCGGGATATGCACCTGCGGCCGCGGCGTATATTGCTTTTGCGGCGGCTGTGCCGGGGGCTGCTGCGGCTGCGGTGCGGCTTGCATAGAGGGCGCCCCGCACGCCGGGCAGAACGCCGCGCCCTCGCCGAGCGCCGCACCGCAGTTGGAACAAAACTTCGCCATGCTCTCAACACTCCTTTTTATGGATTGCTTTCACCGGATTTATAGTATCATACCTTTTGCCAAAGTGCAAGAAAAAGATGCCGTGTTCCGCCGCGGTGCGCCCGCGTACGGTTTTGCTTGCTTTTGCGCAGACGGTCTGCTATACTGTAAAATAGAATATTATTTTGATTTTCCTAACGACCTACGTCGGAAAGCAGGGATAAAATGAAACTGACAGAGTTGCTGGCCCGGCGCAAATACGCGCTGTCCTTCGAGGTGTTTCCGCCTAAAACGGATACGGCATATGAGAGCGTGCGCGTGGCCACCGAGCAGATAGCGCGGCTGCACCCCGCCTTTATGAGCGTGACGTACGGGGCCGGCGGCGGCACGAGCGCCTACACGCTGGAAATGGCGGATATGATCCGCCGCCGGTACGGGGTGCCGTCGCTGGCGCACCTGACGTGCGTGTCCTCCACGCGGGAGACGGTGCAGGCCCGCATCCGGGATTTTGCCGCGGCGGGGATCGAGAACATCATGGCCCTGCGGGGCGACATTCCGGCCGACCGCATGCAGGAGGACCGCGGCCGCTGGGCATACCGCCACGCGGTGGAACTGGTGCGCGAGATCCGTGAGATCGATCCGGAAATGTGCATCGGCGGCGCCTGCTACCCGGAGGTACACCCCGAAAGCGCCGACCAGAAGGAGGACATCCGCTATCTGCGCGAAAAGGTGGAGGCCGGTTGCTCGTTCCTGACCACGCAGATGTTCTTCGACAATAATCTGCTGTATAATTTCCTGTATAAATTGCGGGAGGCAGGCGTGACCGTGCCGGTCATCGCCGGGATCATGCCCATCACCAACGCCAACCAGGTCGAGCGGGCGATCAAGTTGTCCGGCTCCTTCATGCCGCAGCGCTTCAAAAGTCTGGTGAACACCTTCGGCCGGCAGCCGGAGGCGATGAAGCAGGCCGGCATCGCCTACGCCGTCGACCAGATCATCGACCTGTATGCCAACGGCATCACCCATGTGCACGTATATTCGATGAACAAGCCGGACGTGGCGGAGCAGATTCAGAGCCGCCTGTCCGCCATCCTGGGCACCGATGTATAACGGGGTGACGGTGCGCCGCTACCCGGCCGCCCCGCCCGACCGGGCGCAGGTGCTGCGGTACGCCGGCATCAGGCGGGAAGACGCCGGCCTGCGGGCGTTGGTGGATGAATGCCTGACGCTGTCGGCCGGCGCGTTCGAGTGGGCCGCCTGCCGGGCCGTCTGGCCGCTGCGGCGTACCGGGGAACTGGTGGATTGCGGCTTTGCCGCGCTGCGCAGCCGCAGCCTGACCGGGGCGCTGGAGGATTGCGAGGCGGTGGCCGCCTTCGCGGCGACGGTCGGCTTCGGCATCGACCGCCTGCTGCAGCGGTACGGGCACCTTTCGGTGGCCCGGGCGGCGGTGCTGCAAGCGGTGGGCACCGCGCAGATCGAGCAGCTCTGCGACGTCGTTTGCGCCAAAATCGCGCAGGAAGCGGCGGCGCAGGGTCTGTACGCCCGGCCGCGGTTCAGCCCCGGCTACGGCGACGTCCCTCTGACGCTGCAGACCGAACTGTTTGCCGCGCTGGACGTACCGCACCGCATCGGCGTGACGCTCACGGACAGCCTGCTGATGGCGCCGAGCAAATCGGTCACGGCACTGGTCGGTTTGAGCCGCAGGCCGTGCCGCGGACCGGCCGGCTGTGCCGGATGTCCGGATACCGAATGCCCTTTTCGGGAGGAGAAAAAATCATGACCTTACGGGAAGAAATACGCCGTAACCGTTTATATTTTGACGGCGGCATGGGTTCGCTGCTGCAAGCGGCGGGGCTGCGGCCGGAGGAGATGCCGCCGCAGTGGAACCTGACCCATCCGGACGTCATCACGGACCTGCAGCGGCAGTATTATGCCGCCGGGGCCCGGGTGGTGACGGCCAACACCTTCGGGGTCAACCCGGGCAAATACGACGCCGACGCGATGGACGCCGTCATCGGCGCCGCTTTTGCCAACGCGCGCAAAGCGGCCGCTCTGCTGCCGCCGGACCCGGCCGGGCCGCGGTACGCCGCGCTGGACGTCAGCCCGCTCGGCAAGCTGCTGCAACCGTTCGGCGACCTGCCGTTTGAAACGGCGGTGGACTGGTTTGCCCAAACGGTCCGCTGCGGCGTGCGTCACGGGGCGGACCTGATTTTGATCGAAACGATGAACGACAGTTACGAGACCAAGGCTGCCGTGCTGGCCGCCAAGGAAAACTGCGACCTGCCGATCATCGTCTGCAACGCATACGGCGCCGACGGCAAACTGATGACCGGCGCCGACCCGGCGGCTATGGCCGCCCTGCTGGAGGGGCTGGGCGTGGACGCGTACGGCGCCAACTGTTCGCTCGGCCCGCAGCAGCTGCTGCCGGTGGTGCGGCAGCTGCTGGAGGTGTCCTCTCTGCCGCTGCTGGTCATGCCCAACGCCGGGCTGCCCCGCGTGGAGGACGACCGCACCGTGTACGACGTAGACGCCGCCGCCTTTGCCGACGTGATGGCGCAGATGGCGGCGGAGGGCGTGCGGATGCTCGGCGGCTGCTGCGGTACCACCCCCGCCTATATTGCCGAAACAGTGCGCCGCACCCGGGATATCCCGCTGCGGTCCATCGAGCCCAAACGGCGCACCGTGGTGTCCTCCGGCACCCGCGCCGTCGTCTTCGGGGCGGACCCGTTGTGCATCGGCGAACGCATCAACCCCACCGGCAAAAAGCGCTTCAAACAGGCGCTGGCGGAAGGGGACAGCGAATATATCCTGCAAGAGGGGCTCAAACAGCAGCAGGCCGGCGTGCCGCTGCTGGACGTCAACGTGGGCCTGCCCGGCATCGACGAAACGGCGACGCTGCGCGACACCGTCGAAAAGCTGCAAGCCGTCGTCGACCTGCCGCTGCAGATCGATACCGCCTCGCCGGCCGCGATGGAGGCGGCGCTGCGCTGCTACAACGGCAAGGCGATGATCAACTCGGTCAACGGCAAGCAGGAATGTATGCGGGCGGTGTTCCCGCTGGTGAAAAAATACGGCGGCGTGGTCGTCGGCCTGACGCTCGACGAGGACGGGATCCCTGCCGACGCCGAAGGCCGGGTGGCGATCGCCGCAAAGATCATCGAAACGGCGGCCTCTTACGGTATCGGCCGGGAGGATATCGTCATTGATCCGCTTTGTCTGTCCGTTTCGGCGGACGCGGCGGCCGCCGGCGTGACGCTGCGGGCGGTGCGGCTGCTCAAAGAGCGGCTGGGCGTGCATACCGTACTGGGGGTGTCCAACATCTCCTTCGGCCTGCCTTCGCGGGAGGCGGTCAACGCCGCCTTTTTTGCGCTCGCGCTGGAAAACGGGTTGTCCGCCGCCATCATGAACCCATTCTCGGCCGATATGCAGAAAACGTACTTTGCCTACCGGGCGCTGCGCGGGCTGGACGCCAACTGTGCGGATTACCTCGCCTTTGCCGCCGGGCTGACGGCAGAGGCGGCGGCGGCTCCCGCCCCCGCCGTGCAGGACCTGCAGCAGGCCGTCCTGCACGGAATGAAGGCGGCGGCCGTGCGCCTGTGCGGCGAGCAACTGCAGCATGTCGCCCCGCTGGACGTGGTCCGGGATCAGCTGATCCCGGCGCTGGACGCCGTCGGCCGCGGGGTTGAGGAGAAAAAACTGTACCTGCCGCAGCTGCTGATGAGCGCGGAGGCCGCCGGCGCCGCTTTTGACCTGATCAAGGAACAGATCGGCCGTACCGGCGCGCAGACCAAACAGCGCCCGCCCTTCGTACTGGCCACCGTACAGGGAGATATCCATGACATCGGCAAAAACATCGTGCGCGTGGTGCTGGAAAGCTACGGCTTCCCGGTCGTCGACCTGGGCAAGGACGTCCCGCCGGAAACGGTGGTGCAGGCGGTACAGCGCCATCAAGCGCCGGTCTGCGGGCTCAGCGCGCTGATGACTACCACCGTTCCCGCCATGGAGGAAACGATCCGGCAGCTGCACGCGCAGTGCCCGGGCTGTAAAGTGGTCGTCGGCGGCGCGGTACTCACGCGGGAGTATGCCGCCCGCATCGGAGCCGACTGCTATGCGGCCGACGCGATGGAAACGGTGCGGTACGCCGAAAAAATCATCGGCCAACCGGCGGAAAAAACTTGATTTTTGCGTCGAAAGCGCTATAATAGAGAAAAATATTTTATCAAAAAGGGAGCAGATATCATGGATACCAATAAACGCCCCGACACGATGCAGCGCATCAACACTCCGGCGCTGGCACAGGCTTTTATCGACGAACAGGTCGCGGCTCTGCGGGCCCAGATCGGCACCGGCAAGGTGCTGCTGGCGCTTTCCGGCGGGGTGGACAGTTCCGTCGTCGCCGCTTTGCTGATCAACGCCATCGGCAAACAGCTGGTTTGCGTACACGTCAACCACGGCCTGCTGCGCAAGGGTGAGCCGGAACAGGTCATCGAGGTGTTCCGCCATCAGATGGACGCCAACCTGATCTACGTCGACGCGGTGGACCGTTTTCTGGACAAGCTCGCCGGCGTGGCCGACCCGGAGCAGAAACGCAAGATCATCGGCAAAGAGTTCATCGACGTGTTTGCCGAGCAGGCCAAACAGCAGGACGGTATCCGCTTTTTGGCGCAGGGCACCATTTATCCGGATATTCTGGAATCGGACGGCGTCAAGGCGCACCACAACGTCGGCGGCCTGCCGGCGGACCTGCAATTTGAATTGGTGGAACCGGTCAAGTTCCTGTATAAGGATGAGGTGCGCACGGTCGGCAAACAGCTCGGCCTGCCGGACAACATGGTATACCGGCAGCCGTTCCCCGGCCCCGGCCTGGGCGTGCGCTGCGTGGGCGCCATCACGCGGGACCGGCTGGAAGCCGTGCGTGAATCCGACGCCATCCTGCGCGAGGAGTTCGCCAAAAACGGCTTGCAGGGCAAGGTCTGGCAGTATTTCACCATCGTGCCGGACTTCCGCACCACCGGCATCCTCAACGGCAAGCGCACCTATGAGTGGCCGGTGATCCTGCGCGCGGTCAACTCGGTCGACGCAACGGCCGCCACGGTAGAGGAGATTCCGTATGATCTGCTGCGGCATATCACCGCCCGCATTTTGCAGGAGGTCAAGGGTGTCAACCGCGTGCTGTACGACCTGTCGCCCAAGCCCGTCGCCACTATCGAGTGGGAATGAGGTGCGAAAGTCAGAAAACCCAGTAAAATCAAGGCTTCCCGGCTTCGCAAAGGTTCTTTTGATAACAATTTGATAACAGTTGCATGATCTCCCTTTATTCTCCGTACCAAGGGGTTTAGGGGTAAAAGAGTCATTCTTAACGGTTTGCGACTGGAACGATCCATATTATGAAAGCCCTTCGCTGTGGGTATGCAGCGAAGGGCTTTTTGTCGTTTGGAGAGAGCGACAAGCTGGAATTTGTTGAGTTCTTGATAATCGACTTACGGGCGGTACGTTCTAATGATCTCAAGAATATCCGTGTTATAAACGTTTCCTTTCAGGACGTCCCCGTTTGCTTCAAAAGAAATCGTTCTGATATCCTCCGGGTCTTCCTCATAGGGAGAAAACAGCGCAGCCCTGTCATCAAAGTATTCCCGAAGATATTTGAGCGCATTACCCGACGGAAATATCACGTTTCCTTGATTCAGCGGGATATGCAAAGGATCAAACACCCGGATGATTTCCTTTGTTTTTACGTTATATGAGTTTTGATCCTCGGCGCTCACCAGCCATGCGGGTTGGAGTTTGACCGGAATCCCGGAATCAACGGCGCACTTGGCAAAAAACATGACGATCTCGAGGGGAATGGTTTCCTGATGAAACGCATCCACGGACAACAACAGATTGTTAACTCCGCTTTCGGCTAAACTCAAGACGACAGTTTTGATCCTGTCATTATTCTTTGAGAAAAATCCGTTAGTGATCACCTGCCTTTTGGCGACGCCAAGACTTGTTGCAGTTTTGTGGATCGCGCAAACCGTCTCCGGATAAAGCAGCGGTTCCCCGCCAAAGGTCATTACAGTCGAAATATCGTAATAAGAACAGATCTTTCGTACGGCTTCCGAAGCGACTCTTGTGTTGATATGTCCCGTGCAGCCGTCATGATCTCCTTCCGAGCAGTGCTTGCATTTCCCCGTGCAGGCATTTGTTACAAAAAACTCGATCTTTTTCAGGTTCTTAACGTATGGATTCACTCTATGCTTTCCTCCGCAAACTCCTGATTTGTATTACTCTTTGATTTTATCCTTGAACGCCTTGACCATGGCGTCGCTCAGTTCCTGGGATGGAGCGGTCTTCCGCTTCCCGCGTATCAGGACGGCCGTCGACTCTGTTTCG
>JAFWVC010000010.1 GCA_017518415.1 Clostridia bacterium | reverse complement strand
GTGCTGGTATCCGGCGGCGGTACCAACCTGCAGGCGCTGATCGACGCGCAGCAGGCCGGCCGCCTGCGCAGCGGCCGGCTGGCGCTGGTCATCTCCAACCGCGCGGACGCCTACGCGCTCGAGCGGGCCCGGCTGGCCGGCATCCCCGCCTGCGTGATTACCAGAAAGGCGTGCGGCGGCCAGACGGAGATGGAGGCCGCCATGCTGCGCACCCTGCGGGAGCATGGCATCCGGCTGATCGTGCTGGCCGGCTTCATGAGTATTCTGAGCGCGGACTTTGTGCGGCAGTATCCGGACCGCATCCTCAACGTGCATCCGGCGCTGATCCCGTCCTTTTGCGGGAAAGGCTACTACGGCCTGCGCGTGCATCAGGCGGCGCTGGAAAAAGGCGTCAAGGTCACCGGCGCGACGGTGCACTTCGTCAACGAGATACCGGACGGGGGAGAGATCATCCTGCAAAAGGCGGTGCGCGTGCTGGCGCACGACACGCCCGAGACCCTGCAGCTGCGTGTGATGCGGCAGGCGGAGTGGAAGCTGCTGCCCGCCGCCGTGGAAAAAGTTTCAAAACAAATGCTGAAAAAGGAGAATGTGATATGAACATCTACGCCGTACACGACATCGGGACGCTGATCCGCGGCAACTCTTACGTGGGCCGGGGCATCGTCATCGGCAAAACGGCCGACGGCACCCGGGCGGCCACCGCCTATTTCATCATGGGGCGCAGCGCCAACAGCCGCAACCGCATATTTACCGTCAAGGACGGCGCGGTGTTCACCGAGCCGTTTGACGCCTCCAAGGTGCAGGACCCGAGTTTGATCATTTACGCCGCGCTGCGCACGTATCAGAACCGTCTGGTCGTCACCAACGGCGACCAGACCGATACCGTCTGCGCCGGGCTGGCAGCCGGGCAGGGCTTTGCGCAGGCGCTGGCCGCCCGCGCGTTCGAGCCGGACGCCCCCAACTTCACGCCCCGCATCAGCGGCATGCTCACCTTTGCGCAAGACGATTTTACCTATGATATGAGCATCCTCAAATCCGCCGACGCACAGGGCACCGCCTGCAACCGGTACACCTTCGCGTATGCCGCGCTGCCCGGGCTGGGCCACTTTATCCATACGTACGTGTGCGACGGCAGCCCCATCCCCACCTTCCAGGGCGAGCCGGAGCGGGTACAGATCCCCGACGACATCGACGCCTTTACCGAAGAACTGTGGCAGGCACTGGACGCGGATAACAAGATCTCGCTGTACGTGCGGTATACCGACCTGAAAACGATGCAGTATCAGGATCGGCTGATCAATAAAAATCAAAAGGAGCGCTGACCATGAAGGAGTTTGAATTGAAATACGGCTGCAACCCCAACCAGAAGCCGTCCCGGATCTATATGCGGGACGGGAGCGACCTGCCGATCCAAATCCTAAACGGCCGTCCCGGCTATATCAATTTTCTCGACGCGTTCAACGCCTGGCAGCTGGTCAAGGAGCTGAAAGCGGCGCTGGGTCTGCCGGCGGTCACCTCCTTCAAGCACGTCAGCCCCACGTCGGCGGCCGTCGGCCTGCCGTTGTCTGAGACGCTGAAAAAAGCCTGCTTCGTCGACGACATCGAGGGGCTGGACGCTTCGCCCCTGGCCTGCGCTTACGCCCGTGCCCGCGGGACCGACCGGATGTGCTCCTTCGGCGACTGGGTGGCGCTGTCGGACGTGTGCGACGTGACCACCGCGCAGATGATCCGCCGCGAGGTGTCGGACGGAATCATCGCCCCGGGGTATGAGCCCGAGGCGCTGGAAATCCTCAAAAGCAAACGCAAGGGCGGCTACAACATCGTGCAGATCGACCCCGGTTACGTGCCGGAGGAGACCGAACGCAAGCAGGTGTTCGGCGTGACCTTTGAGCAGGGGCGCAACAATTTCAAAATCGACCGCGCCCTGCTATCGAATATCGTGACCGCCAACAAAAACCTGCCGGACAGCGCCGCGCGCGACCTGATCGTGGCGCTGATCACCCTGAAATACACCCAGTCCAACTCGGTATGCTACGCGGTCGACGGGCAGGCCATCGGCGTGGGAGCGGGTCAGCAGTCCCGCATCCACTGCACCCGTCTGGCCGGCGGCAAGGCGGATACCTGGTTCCTGCGCCAGCACGAAAAGGTGCTCGGCCTGCCTTTCCGGGCCGACCTCGGCCGGCCGGAACGCGACAACGTCATCGACGGCTACATCAATCAGAATGAAGAGGACGTCTGCGCCGACGGCAACTGGCAGAAATACTTCACCGCGCAGCCGCAGCCGCTGACCGCCGAGGAAAAGAAG
>JAFWVC010000103.1 GCA_017518415.1 Clostridia bacterium | reverse complement strand
CTTTTGAGGGCAGCCGGTTGTCAAAAGCGCTTTTGCGTTGGTTTTGCTGAAAACAGCACGGATTAGATCAATTTCAAAGCTAAGCGCAAAAAATCGGGACACCTGCTCTATGGCAAGTGTCCCGAGGAGGTGCTTTTTTTACGGAATAAAGGGCGCTTACAGCCGCAGCGCCATATCGCCGGCCTTGATCCAGCCGACCCGGCGCATCAGCTCGGAGAACAGCAGCGTCAGCGCGGCCGGGGCCAGCACGTGCATGCAGACCAGCTGGAGCAGGGCCATCAGCGGGGAGATACCGGCCTCGGTCATCACCATATAGCCCTGGATCTGCCCGACCAGGCCGGAGGTGCCCATCCCGGCGCCGATAGCGTTGTTGGGCATGCGCAGCAGCACGGTCGATACCGGGCCCAGGATCGCGCTCGTCAGGATCGGCGGCAGCCAGATGACCGGCTTGCGGAAGATGTTGGGGATTTGCAGCATCGAGGTACCGAGCCCCTGCGCCAGCAGGCCGCCCACCTTGTTTTCGCGGTAGCTGGCCACGGCAAAGCCGATCATCTGGGCACTGCACCCGATGCAGGCGGCCCCGGCGGCGATGCCGGACAGTTTCAGCGACACGCCCAGCGCCGCCGAGGAGATCGGCAGCGTGAGGATCATGCCCATGAGCACCGACACAATGATGCCGATCAGCAGCGGCTGCTGTTCGGCGCCCCAGTTGATGATCTGGCCCAGCCAGGTCATAAAATCGGAGATCGGCGGGCCGACAAGCAGCCCTGCCACGCTGCCGGACAGGATGGTGACGATCGGCGTGACCAGGATATCCACCCTGGTCTTGCCGGCCACGAGGCGCCCGACTTCGATGGCGACCAGCGCCGCCACAAAGCCGCCCAGCGGCTCGCCAGGCCTGCCCATGATGATTTCCTGCCCGTGGAGAATGTTGGAGGCAAAGGAGCCGACCATGCCGGCCACCCCGGCGGACACGGTCACCAGCGGGGAGTTCTTGAACTTGAACGCCATCCCCACGCCGATGCCGGCGCCGGTGATCCCTTTGGCCAGGTTGGCCACCTGCGTGAGCCATTCGCCGACGCTGCCGGGAATAAAGGAGGCGATCTGCCCCAAAATGGTGCCGACGATCAGCGTGGCGAACAACCCCATGGCCATGCCGGCCATCCCGTCGATAAACACGTGGGAGGACAGTTTACGCAGCCATGCCAGCGGTTTTTTGCCGGCGGTTTCGGTTTGAGACATAGAGGAACACCTCTTTGCAAAAATCTGTTTTTCGTCATTATACGCTTTTTTGCACGCCCCGTCAAGAACACGGCGCGTTTTTTGCTTTTCCGGCCGGACCGGCAACGCAAAAAGCAAGGCCGCAGCCTTGCTTTTTGCGTTTGGATCGGAAGGGTCAGTCTGTCGTTTGCTCTGTGTGCGTCTGCTCGGCCTTTTTCTTTTTACTGTGGGGAACCAGCGCTTTTTCGCCGGCCAGATACATGCACAGCAGCCCGAACAGGATCAGGCAGGTGGTGACGATGATCATCACCGGTACGATCTGCTTGTAGATAAAGGTGCAGATGGCGGTCGCCGTTTCTCCGCCGATGATGAGGGCCGCCAGATAGCCGAAGAAGGTCAGGCCGCCCGCGAACAGAACGATCATGATGCCGTAGCCGAAGATAAGTTTGCAGACGTCGGCGATTTTTTTCAAGGTTTCTTTCATGATGCGTCCCTCCTTACAGGCCCAGGATGGGCAGCCAGCCCATCAGGACGATGACTTCCATGATAAACTGTGCGCCGACCCACCACAGGTTGTTTTTGAACGTCTTCCCGAAATCGGAGCCGGCCAGACTCATGCCCGCGTACATACCCAGGCCGAGCGGCGGCGTGATCCCGCACATGACGCCGCAGATGCAGGGCAGCATGGCGGCAGCCAGCACCGGATTGACGCCGACCGATACCAGCGTCGTGATGAAAACGGGCCCGAAGATGACCACCAGCGAAGAGCCGGGGATCACCATGCCCAGCAGGCAGGTCAGCAGGCAGATGAACAGCACCATGCCGAAGCGGCCCAGGCTGAGCGTGGAGATAAACTGCAGCACCTCGTCGGACAGTTTCAGGTCGGTGAACAAAGCACCGATCATGTAACCGAACACGCACACGCCGATGGCGGGCGCGATGGTCTTGACGCTGCCGGCGAACATTTTGGCGATGGCGTGCGGGGTGACCTGCTTTTTATCCTTAAAGAGCATGACCACCACGGCGAAGATCGCCGCCAGGCCGCCGATAAAGATCAGCAGGCTGCTCGAAAAGTTCTTGGCACCGGAGGCGCCGAGTCTGTCGGTAAAGAACGAGTCCTTGAAGAAATAATCCAGCACGAACGGCAGCAGGATGATAATGGGCAGCAGCAGGCCCTGCCAGCCGGCTTTGATGGTCTCCTTCAGGCTAGGGAGTTCCTCCCTGGAGACGGGTTTGACCTTGTAGTATTTGCAGAACGCGAATACCATGATCAGCCGCTGCAGGATGAACCACAGCGAGCAGCCCCACATGACGATCCAGAATTGCGCCTGGGTGATGTATTCTTCCCCATAGGCAGCCATGCCCGTCAGGGCGCCGAGGGCCGCCACGATATTGCCGGACGGCGGGATCATGTTGCCCAGATAACTGGCGTTGCTTTCGATATTCGCCGCCAGTTCGGACGGAAAGCCTGAGCGCTTCATGGCGGGGATGGTGATGGAACCGGTGGCCATCACGTTGCCCGGACCGGAGCCGGACAGGGCCCCCATAAACGAGCTCGCCACGACGGAAACGTAGCCGGCGCCGCCGGTAATGCGGCCCAGCAAGGCCAGGATGACGGCGATGCTGCTGTCGATGATCCTGGTCCTGGTCAAGATGACCGACATGGCGACAAAGGCTGTCATGGAATACAGCAGCGACGTTTTCAGGCCGGTCATGATATACCCGCCGAGATGGCTCCACGTGTTGGTGATGGCAAGCAGCACAAGGAAACTGAGCAATACAGCTTCATATACGGGCCGCTTGAACAGCAGGAACCATACGACGATGACGGCCAGCATCACTGCCAGATACAGGAATGCTGATGGCATAAGCGTTGCCTCCTTCTTTGTTTATGTATACCGCCGCAGCGGAATATACATCCGGCTAACAACCATATAACCAATCGATTATACGGAGAGGGAACGGAAAGCCGTTCCGCGTCCGGCGGAGCGGCCGACGGTTACCGGCAGACGGATTGCATCACATCTGCCAGATGCTGTACGACGCGGGAAAGCGGCCGGTCCTTCCGCCACAGCACGACGACTTTGCGTCGCGGCAGAGGCTGCCGGAGGGAATAAAAAACGACTTCCCGGTCGCTGCAGAAGCGTTCGATCCCGGTCGGCACCAGCGCCATGCCGAGGCCGGCGCGCACCATGCTGATCTGCGCTTCCAGCGAGTTGACGACGGCGCTTTTGGTAAGCGTCAGGCCGCAGGCCTGGCAAAGGCGGTTCAGCGCCCGCTGCATGACCTGCGCTTCAGAGACCATGACAAAGGGCTGCCCGTCGATCCGGCGGGCATCTACGGCGGAGTATTTTCTGCCGCGGACCGGTTCCGCCGGCAGCGCCGGAAAGGAGGTGGGAACGGCCAACACCAGTTCCTCCTGCGCTACGGGGCGGCAGACGAACGGCTTGCCGTCCTCCGGCAGCAGGGTCAGGCACAGGTCGAACTCACCCTTTTCCGCGGCTTCCAGCAGGTCGCTGTTGTTGTGCTCTTTGACGACGACGCAGATGCCGGGGTAGGTTTCACGGAACCGCCGCGTAACGGCGGGCATGATGCCGGCGCTGCGGAAGGGGGTCGTCCCCATGATGACGGAGCCGCTTTTGCCGGCGGCAATGTCGGAAAACCGGATTTCCATCTCGTGCGCGAGGGCCAAAGCCTTGCGGCCGGTTTCCAGATACACAAGGCCGGCGTCGGTCGGCCGGACGTTGCCGTTGGTGCGGTCAAACAGCGCCGTGCCGGCCTGCTGTTCCGCTTTTTTGATATATTGGGACAGGGACGGCTGGGAAATGCCGAGCTCTTCCGCTGCTTTGGAGAAAGAGCCGGCCTGTGCCAGTACCAGCGCGTATTGAAACGGTTTGAGATTCATGTTGACACGCCCTTATAATGAACAGCCACTATAAACGATTATCAAACAATTATAGTATAACAATGAAAAATCCGTTTGTCAACCAAAAAAATGACAAACGGATTTCCGGATGAAAAAAATCAGCACCCGCATACCTGCCGCATGACGTCGATCCATTTGGCGGTGCCGATCGCCCGGGTCAGGTTCTGTTCAATATAGCGGCGGCCGGCGTCGCCCATGGCGGCCAGCGCGTCCCGGTCCCGGTACAGGCGCAGTACGGCGTCCCGGAAGGCGTCCGCGTCACCGGCCGGCGTGCAGACGCCGCAGCCGGTTTCGGTCACGATACGGTCCAGCTCGCTGCCTTTGTCGAAGCAGGCCAGCACCGGGCGGGCGGCCGCCATGATGCTCCACGTTTTGCTGGGGACGGAGTTGGAGCCGACCCCGGCTTTGGAGATGATCAGCCCGCAATCCCCGAGACTGAACACGTCGGATATCTTTTCGTACGGCTGGAAGGGCAGCAGCGTCACGTTGGAGATCTGCTCCTCCCGGATCCTTTTTTCCACCTGCGGCTTATAGGCGCCCTCGCCGACGATGATAAAGCCGATGCCGGGCACGTCCGCCAGTTGTTTGGCGACGTCCAGCAACAGATCCATGTTTTGTGTCAGGCCCACGTTGCCGCTGTAACAGACGTAAAACCGGCCGCGGTCCAGCCCGTAGGCGTCAAACAGCGGATTCTCACCGCGCGGCACAGACCGTACCGCTTTTTCGTCCACCCAGTTGCGGATCAGGACGATCTTGTCTTCCGGCACGCCTTTGGCCAGGATGTTCTGCCGGAAGTCTTCCGATATCACGACGATCTTATCGGCCGCGGCATAGCCCCGGTCCTCCATCCGGCGGCCGAGCTTCCAAAGCAGGGAGCCTTTTCCGGCAAGACCGGTGTGGACCAGAGAATCCGGAAAGATGTCCTGCAAATTGTAGACGATGCGGATCCCGGGGCGTTTCTTTTTCAGCTTGTGCATCAACTGCAGATGAAAGGGCGGCGTGCTGGCAATGGCGAGCACGTCTGCGTCCGGTTCTTTCAGGGCGGCTTTATACAGCCGGCGGGTACACAGAAAATACCGCAGCGCCCGCAGCAGAGGATTTTTGCCCTCCCGCATGAGCGGAAAGCGGCGGATCTGCAGCCGGCCGTCGAGCGCCTGCTCGCGCAGCCGGCTTTTGTATGCCCGGCGCACCTCGTCGGTGACGCCCCGGGTCGGCACCGGAGTGTACAGCACCATATCGAAGCCGGCGTCGGCATACGCCTGCCGCTTGTTTTCTCCCAGATAGGGGCTGGCGACGCGTTCCGGTTCAAAGTACGCTTGCAAAAACAGAATTTTCATATAATCCTCTTTCGGCAATCCGTGCGCCGGGACGGCAGACGGTCACCTGTATTCTTTGGCGATCCTGCAAAAGGCGTCGATGATATATGCCACGTCCTCGTCGGTCAGTTTGGTGTGCAGCGGCAGCGTCAGCGTGTTCTCAAACCGCTGCGCGGCGCAGGGATAATCGGCTATGTCGAACCCCAGCTTCTTGTACGCCGTGTGCAGCGGCAACGGTTTGTAATGTACGTTGGCGGCCACGCCCTGTTCCGCCAGCCGGACAATGACCTCGTTGGTCTGCGGCCGGGTCAGGCCGGGAAGGCGCACGATATACAGATGCCCGCTGCTCTGCCGGTCCTCCCGATAATGATCCAGCCCCTCGATCCCGAGCGGGCGGAAGGCGTCGTCGTACCGGGTAATGATCTCGCGGCGGCGGCGCAGCATACCGGGGTACCGTTCCAGCTGCGCCAGGCCGATGCCGGCCATGATATCCGTCATATTGCATTTGTACCAGGTGCCGACAATGTCGTACTCCCAGGCGCCCAGTTTGGTTTTGGCCAGTGCGTCCTTGCTCTGCCCGTGCAGCGAATACAGCTGCAGTTGATGATATATGTCCTCATCCGCCACGCCGGGGAGGGGGTTCCACATCAGCGCGCCGCCCTCCGCCGTGGTGAAGTTCTTGACCGCGTGGAATGAAAAATTGGTCAGGTCAGCCACCGAGCCGACCGCCTTGCCGCGGTAGGAGGCGCCCAACGCATGCGCCGCGTCGGCGACCACGGCCACCCGGCCGATCGCCTGCTGTACGGCGCCGCAAGGCGTAAACAACGCTTTTTTGCGCTCGACGATCTCAAGAATCCGGTCATAATCGCACGGCACGCCGCCCAGATCCACCGGGATGACCGCTTTGGTGCGGGGGGTGATAGCCTTTTCCAGCGCGTCGTAGTCCATCTGGATCGACCCGGGCGTCATCTGACAGTCCACCAGCACGATGGTGGCGCCGACGTGGGCGATGCAGGAGGCGGAGGCCGTGTAGGTGTACGCGCAGGTAATCACCTCGTCGTCCGCCCGGCCTCCGGCCTCCGGGCCGATGCCCAGCAGCCGCAGCGACTGTTCCAGCGCAGCCGTGGCGGAGTTCAGACAGACGCAGCGGGGAGAACCCTCACCGCTGTACCCCTGCAGCCAGGCGGCCAGCTTTTTTTCCAGCAGTTTGGTCCTCGGGCCGGTAGTGATCCAGCCGGAACGCAGCGCCTGTGCGGCGTATTCCACTTCCAGCTCGGAAATATCCGGCGGGCTGAAAGGTATGGTTCGTTTTGGCGTTTCGCTCATACAAAAACCTCCCCGGCGGGACGGCCGCCGGCAAAAAAGAGGCTCGGCGGCCATTCTATTATCTTTCAGTATAGTATAAAAATGTTTTGATGTCAATGAAAAAGCAACGGCAGACAAATGTTGCCGTTGACAACCCTTTTGCCGATATGATAAAATAAACATGGCGGATTCTGTCAAAATATAAAAGGAACGCCGCCGGGAAAGAGGCTGTACATAGTATGTATGCACGCTTTATCAAGCGGCTGCTTGATCTGTTGATCAGTCTGATCGCATTGCCGTTTGTGCTGCTGGCTGTTCTGATATTGGCGCCGGTCATTTTCATCAATGATCCGGGCCCCGTGTTTTATGTGGCGCCCCGGCGCGGCAAAAACGGCCGGACCTTCAAAATGATCAAGTTCCGTTCCATGTACGTCCATTCGCCGGACCTGCGCAATGCGGACGGGTCCACCTTCAACGGCACCGCCGACCCGCGGGTGACGAAGGTGGGCCGCTTGCTGCGCAAGACCTCGCTGGACGAGGTCCCGCAGTTTCTCAACGTGCTGGCCGGGCATATGAGCCTGATCGGCCCGCGGCCGACGCTGACCGGCCGCCCGTACGAGAGTATCCCGTTGGCGGAACGCGTGCGTTTTACCGTGCGGCCGGGCATTACCGGGTATGCGCAGGCGTTTTACCGCAACTCCATCACCCAGCAGGAAAAGTTTCAGTATGACGCGTATTACGCCGAACACCTGACCTTCGGGATGGATTGCCGGGTGCTGTGGCAGACCGTTAAGACGGTGCTCGGGCAAAAGAATATTTACGTTGCACCCGCCGCGCCGGCGGCCGAACAACAGCCTGCCGGGCAGGAAACGGAGAAGGTATGAAAAAACTGCTGATTCTCGGCGCCTCGGTGTTGCAGGTGCCGGCTATCCGCAAAGCCAGAGAGATGGGGCTGTACACCGCCGTGGCGGATTATGATCCGCGGGCGGTCGGGATCCCGCTGGCGGACCGGTATTACAACGTCAGTACCATCGACGAGCAGGGCGTCTGGCAGGCGGCCGCCGATTTAGGGGCGGACGGCATCATGACGCTTGCGACCGATATGCCCATGCGGGCGGCCGCCTATGCCTGCGGACGGCTGGGGCTGCCCGGCATTTCGTATGAGACGGCGGTGCGCGCGACCGATAAAGGGGAGATGATCCGCGCTTTCGAGGCCGCGGGGGTCGCCCATCCGCAATACGTGATCCTGCCGGATCCGGCGCGGGCCGACCCGGCCGTGCTGGAGCGCATCGTGTATCCCTGCATCACCAAGCCGACCGATAATTCCGGCAGCCGCGGCGTGATGCTGGTGCAAAGCCGGGATGAACTGGCGCAGGCGCTGGCGTACAGCTCCACCAACGGCCGCAAGGGCGGCGTGATCGTGGAGGAATATATGCGCGGGCCGGAGGTCAGCGTGGAGATCGTCGTGTATCGCGGTACGGTACACGTGCTGCAGGTAACCGACAAACTGACGACCGGCGCCCCGCATTTTGTCGAAATGGGGCACAGCCAGCCGAGCCGTCTGTCCGCGCCGCAGCTGGCCGCCGTGCAGGCGCTGGCGGTGCAGGCCGTCCGGGCCGTCGGTATTGTCGACGGCGCCGCACACGTGGAGATCATGGTCACGCGGGACGGCCCCAAAATGGTGGAGCTCGGCGCCCGCCTGGGCGGCGACTGTATCACGACTCATCTGGTTCCGCTGTCGACCGGCGTGGATATGGTGCGCGCTGTCATCGACATTGCCCTCGGCCGGGTGCCGGCCGTGGAGCCGGGGCGGCGGCAGGGGTCGGCCATCCGGTTTTTTGACGTGCCCTGCGGCCGCATCCGCGGCATCGCCGGGGCGGAACAGGCCCGGCAGATCCCCGGCGTGCGGGAAATTACCTTTACCAAGGCGGCGGGGGATCCCGTCGGGGAGATCGGCTCGAGTACAGACCGGGTCGGCTTTGTGATCGCGCAGGGCGAAGATGCGGCCGCCGCCGTTGCCGCATGCGAGCAGGCGGTGCGGACGGTCCGCATCGACGTCGAAAAACCGGCGGGCGTATAAACGGTATGACAGGCCGGACGGTCTGAAATAAAAAAGCGGAGGAATATCAACATGAAAAAAGCAAAGATTGTAGCAGCCGTCATGGCTGTGCTGCTTGTGACCATTCTGTCGGTGCTGCCGGCGGCGGGTGAAAGTTACGCCGTCCATCTTAACCCGATGGATCACGGTACCGTGATCGCAACGCCGGAGGACGCCCACCCGGGCGAGCGGGTTTATCTGACCGTCGTGCCGGAGCAGGGATATATGCCGGTCCTGCTGGAAGTACGTTTCAGTATGCGCGATGAAGCGCCGCTGGATCCCGACAACAGTTTTATCATGCCGGATGAGGACGTTGTGGTCAACGCGACGTTTGAAAAAATACCGGCCGGCACGTATCAGCTGATCACCGTCGTGCAGGGCGGGCACGGCAGCGTGTCCGCCTCCCGGTACGGCATGGCCGCCGGCGAGACCGAGACGATCATCTTCATGCCGGAAGACGGGTACCAAATCGACAAAGTTACCGTCAACGGCACGGAAGCCGGCGTGTTGGCCAACGTGCTGGACGTGACGGTGAACGCCGACACCGAGCTGGTGGTCACCTATAAACCGGTGGGCCCCGGTTTCCCGACCGAAGATGAGACCGATGCGCCGACCGATCCCACCTCGCAGGGCGAGCAGCCGACCGATCCCACCTCGCAGGGTGAGCAGCCGACCGATCCCGCGCCGACGACGCCCTCCACCGCCCCTTCCGCAACGCCGACCGAACCCGGGGCGTCGCAAAGCGCCGGCGGCTGGATGATGTGGACGATCATCGGGTTGTCTGCGGCCGTGGTGGCGCTGGCGGCGGCGCTGATTATCCTGAACGTGCGCAAAAAATAAATGCGTTGCCTCTGCGCGGGGCCGGATACGGCCCCGCCGGCATCAGCGGACGCCGTTCCGTAAAACGTACAGGAGCAGGAGGAATATATGAACGTTGATTTTCCGCGGTTCGACATGCAGGCAGATCCGGTCCGGCAACGCCGGTTTTTGCAGCCGATCGTGTGGCTGCTGACCCTGCCGGCGGTCCGGCTGCAAAAAACGCGGATCGAGAAGATCCGCTGCGAAGGGCTCAAACCGCCGTATATCCTGTTGGGCAACCACAATGCGTTTTTCGATTTCAAGGTGGCGACCAGGGCTATTTTCCCGCACCGGGCCAACTATATCGTGGCCATCGACGGGTTTATCGGGCGGGAGTGGCTGCTGCGCCAGGTCGGCGGTATCTGCAAGCGCAAGTTTACAAGGGATTTGCAGCTGATCCGCCAGATCCGCAAGGTGATGGAAAACGGCGACATCCTGATCCTGTATCCGGAGGCTCGCTATTCCCTGTGCGGCACCACCGCGGTGCTGCCGGACGCGCTGGGCAAGCTGTGCAAGATGATGGGCGTGCCCGTCGTGACGCTCACGTGCCACGGGCACCACATCAACTCGCCGTTCTGGAACCTGAAAAAGCGCAAACTGCCGTATACGACGGCGGAGATGCGGCAGCTCTTTACCGCGCAGGAGGTCCAGGAGGCCTCGGCCGCGCAGATCAACGCCGCCATCCGCCAGGCGTTCGAGTACGACGAGTTTGCCTGGCAGAAGCAGCAGGGCATCCGCGTGACCGAGCCGTTCCGGGCCGAAGGGCTGCACAAGGTACTGTACCAGTGCCCCGCCTGCGGGACCGAGTACCGCATGGACAGCAAGGGCACCGAGCTGTTCTGCACCGCCTGCGGCAAGCGCTGGCGCATGACCGAGCTGGGCGAGCTGGAAGCCGTAGAGGGGGAAACGGAGTTTTCCCACATCCCGGATTGGTACGAGTGGGAACGCGCCCAGGTACGCCGGGAGGTGGAGGCCGGTACCTACTGCTTTGAGGCGGAATGCCACGTCAACTCGCTGCCAAACGCCAAAAAATACATTCCCATCGGCACCGGTACGCTGCGTCATGATATGAACGGCTTTTCCGTCCGGGGGGAGGGGCCCTACGGCCCGTTTGAGATGGAGATCTCCGCCAAAGAGCTGTATTCCTGCCATATCGAATACGAGTATTTAGGCAAATACGGGGATTGCGTCGACCTGAACACGCTGGAAGACACGTGGTACGTATACCCGCACGGCCGGGATTTTGCCGTGACCAAGTTTGCCTTGGCCACGGAGGAGTTGTTCGCTTATTACCGGCGGCAGCGCCCGGGCCGCCGGGCGGAGCAGCCGGCCGCCGACCCGGCGCCGGAACAGGCGGACGTTTCCTGAAAATAACAAAGAAAAAAGCAACTGACGGTCAGTTGCTTTTTTAATAGCCGGCGGTCACGGGCCGGCCGGGCGTTTTTTTTTCGTTTCCGGCAGCTCGCGGCAGACGGCCTCGACCAGCCGCGCGAGAAAAGCCCGGTCCTCGACGTTGTCGACCAGCAGCATGGGTTTGGCGCCCTCGTACGGCGTTTCCCGCGGGGCGTCCGGCATCATGGCCGCGGCGGCCGGGGTCGGCTTGATCAGAAAGCGGTCGTCATAGATGCCGCCGAAGATCTTCCCGTGGCGGTAGAGGATAAACTCCCCCATCATCGCGCGGTAGGCGATGCCGTCCAGCCCGGACAGCTGGTCCAAAATAAAAGTCAGGTACGTTTTGTCAGACGCCATGATGCGTTGCCTCCTTGTCTTGATCCTCCCGGCGACGGTCAGGACTCTTTTTTGTGCAAAAACAAAACATACCCCAGGATCAGCCCCGGCAGCAGCGGAACGCCCAGATCCAGCCCCGCCGAAAAGCGGTACGTCCCGCCGGCGATCCACGCGGTATACATAAAATCCAGCAAATTAAAGAAAAGAACAAAAACGACGACAAACAGCCCGAAGGCTGCGTACCGGTTCTTCAGCATACCGGAACCCTCCTTTTTTGCCGGGCGTGCCCGGCGTTATCCACAGTATAGCATCCCGCGGCGGCACCGTCAACGGCCGCCGGAAAAAGCGAGACGTTTTCCCGCGGATCCGTAATATATGGGTGAAGCAGAAAGGGCGGTGAAACCGTGGACGACAGTCAGATCATCAGCTTGTTCCTGGAGCGCTCGGAGCAGGCGATCACCGAGTTGTCGAACAAATACGGCGCGCTGTGCGGCAGGGTGGCGCAAAACATCCTGCACAATCAGCGGGACGCCGAGGAGTGCGTGAACGAAGCGTATCTCGCCGTATGGAACACGGTGCCGCCCCGCATGCCGGACCCGCTGAGCAGTTACGTGTGCCGCATCGTGCGCAACCTCGCCGTCAAACAGTACCACGCGAACACCGCCGCCAAGCGCAACAGCCAATACGACGTTGCTCTGGACGAGGTAGAGGCGTGCTTCCCCTCGGCCCGTTCGGTGGAGCAGGAGGCCGACGCCCGGCAGGCGGCGCAGGCCCTGAACCGCTTTTTAGCTACGCTGGACAGGGACAGCCGGGTTTTGTTCGTGCGGCGGTACTGGTACGCCGCCTCTACGGAGGAGCTGGCGGAGCTGCTGCATATCAGCCGGCACGCCGTGGTCATTCGTCTCTCGCGGATCCGGAAAAAACTGAAACAGTATCTGTATAAGGAGGGTGTGTTTCTGTGAACAGACAGACCATTTCCGACGTTGTCGGAAGCATAGAGGAAACATACGTACAAGAAGCCGCTTTAGACGCCGCCGAACAGCCCGCCGCGGCGCCGGCCCCGGCCCCGGCCGTCGTCCGGCCGCAGCGCCGGTTCCGTTGGGGCGCGCTGGCGGCCTGCCTGGCTCTGGTGGCGGTCATGATGAGCTCCGCCGTCGTCGTCTTCGCCGCCGAAGCGCGGGAATACAACGCCGCCGTGGCGTTTTTTGAGGAAAACGGGCTGTCCGTCGAGGGCCTGAGCCGCGCCGACGTCAAGGCCGTGTACCGCGACAT
>JAFWVC010000102.1 GCA_017518415.1 Clostridia bacterium | reverse complement strand
GT
Organism: Clostridia bacterium; assembly: GCA_017518415.1. Classification (GTDB taxonomy): domain Bacteria; phylum Bacillota; class Clostridia; order Oscillospirales; family Acutalibacteraceae; genus RGIG6098. Next base: position 5,530 of record JAFWVC010000102.1, on the reverse strand, counting down.
CCTCCTCACTGCCGCTGTGATCCATACCCAAGGCGACGAGCTGCAGCGTTTCGATGCCGCAGGCTTTCCAAAAGGCCGCCCTATTACTGATAAAGTTGACACTGTATAAACCGCACATCATAGGCTCCGCCTCCTTAGTCGGTACCGGTTCCTGTTGAGAAGAATCCGGTGGCACAGGTCCGCCCGCGCAGGCGGACAAGGCCAGCAGCATAACGCCGGCCGCCAGCAGGGATAAAACTTTTTTCACGGTGTATTTTCCCCCTCTTTCAGGACGTTCGGTTGCCGTTTGTTGCAAAAATCATACCATGTTTTCCAAAAGAAGTCAATCTATCCGGACAAAAAACGCCTCTTTGCACACCGCCGCGGCCGACTTGCAAAGATCATACCCGATTTTACGAAGATAATGTTTGTCTTGCCGCATCGTATGTGGTATATTGAAGAAGGATGGATACGTCCGAAAAAAGCGCCGTTCCTACGGCGCCGCTCCGGCCGGACTGACCGGGACCGAAAACGAATCCCTCCTTCTCTCTCTTCAAAACCGGCGCGGCAGTTCCGCGCCGGTTTTTCTTTGAAAAGAAGCGGACGGAGCGGCCAAAAACGCGCCTGTTTTTTTGCTCATATCACCAAAAATCTTGCGAAGATAGCGTTTGTTTTCTCACTTTTCCTATGTTATATTGAAATGGGATGGGTCCATCCCGAAAAAACATGGGAAAAGGGGTACTTTGTATGAAACTGTTTCGTTCTGTGCTGGCGCTCGCGCTGACGGCTGTGCTGATGCTGACCGTTTCCGTCGGCTTCGCCGCTTCCGCCGCGACCGTCATCAACCTCGCCGAAGTGGAAAATCCGGATTTCAAAGGCGGCGCCTTCACCGTCACCGAAGACGGCCTGGGCTTTACGGCCGATATGTCCGTCACCACGCCCGAAGGCTGGGGCTACCTGCACATCAACCTGCATCCGTACGTGGCGGACACCCCGTATCTGGTCTATCAGATCACCGAGAACGACGGCTCCTTCAACCGGGTGTGCTATGACGGCCTGTGGTCGGATGGCGAAGACCTCGTCATCGACAACGCCCGCCACGTGATCGACCTGAGCGCCCACGACAGCGAGAACCTGTATATCATGACGACGATGAACACCGTCATGAACTTCCCGCTGGCATACCTGACCGATGATCCCGATGCGGATCCCACCCAGACCACCGGCGGCACCACCGGCGGCAACAACACCCAGACCGGCGCGGAGAGCGCTGTGGCCGTGGCGGCCGGCGCCGTGATCGCGGCGACGGGCCTGATCGTGCTGACCAAAAAGAAATAAGCGAATCCCTCCTCCTCTCTCATTAAAACCGGTGCGGAGACTCCGCACCGGTTTTACTTTTGCATAAAAAAACAGCCCCGCCTGAAAAGGCGGGGCTTGTCGCAATCGCGAACGGTTTTATTTGACCAGTTCGATAATCGCCATTTCGGCGGCGTCGCCGCGGCGGGCACCGATCTTGATGATGTGGGTGTAACCGCCCTTGCGCTCGGCATAAGCCGGAGCAATCTCATCAAACAGTTTTTTGGCAACGGATTCCTTGGTCAAGAAAGCAAAGACCAGACGTTTGTTGGCCAGCGTCGGCTCTTTGGCGATGGTGATCATTTTTTCGGCCATGGTGCGCACTTCCTTCGCGCGGGTCACCGTGGTCTCAATGCGGCCCTTCTCGAGCAGGAAGGTCACCATTCCACGGAGCATCGCCAGACGGGAGTCGGTCGTTCTGCCGAGTTTTCTGGTTCCGGGCATATCAGTTCACTCCTTCTTCCTATAAGCAGGAATTGTGTTATTCTTCTTCTTTGCTCAGGGTGAAGCCAAGCTGTTCCAGCTTGTTGATGACTTCTTCGAGCGATTTGCGGCCCAGGTTGCGGACCTTCATCATATCTTCTTCGGACTTGCTGATCAGGTCTCCCACGGTGTTGATGCCGGCGCGTTTGAGGCAGTTGAAAGAGCGGACCGACAGATCGAGTTCCTCAATCGTCGTTTCCAGCAGTTTCTCCTTGCCGGCGTCGTCCTTCTCCACCATGATGGAGGTATCGGCATACGCATCCCCGGTCAGGTCGACAAACAGCCGCAGATGATCGGTGATAACTTTAGCCGCCAGCGAAACGGCTTCTTCCGCGCTGATGGTGCCGTTGGTCCATACCTCCAGCGACAGCTTGTCATAGTCGGTAATCTGGCCGACGCGGGTGTTTTCCACCGTGTAGTTGACCTTGTTGACCGGCGTATAGATGCTGTCCACCGGGATGACGCCGATGACGGGCTGCATCAGCTGTTTGTTGCGTTCCGCCGGGACATAGCCGCGGCCTTTATCCAGCGTGATCTCCATAAACAGGCGGGCGCCTTCGCCGAGCGTGGCGATGTGCATCTCCGGCTGCAGGATCTCTACCTCGCTGTCGCACTTGATCGAGCCGGCCGTGACCTCGCACGGGCCTTCCGCCTCGATATAGACCACCTTGGGACCGTCACCGTTGATCTTGGCGATCAGGCTCTTGATGTTCAGGATGATCTCGGTCACATCCTCTTTCACACCGGGGATGGTGGAAAACTCGTGCAGGATGCCCTCGATCTTCACAGAAGTGACCGCCACGCCGGGCAGAGAGGAAAGCAGCACGCGGCGCAGGCTGTTGCCCAACGTCGTACCGTAGCCGCGCTCCAGCGGTTCTACCACAAACTTACCGTAAGACGCGTCCTCAGACGGGTGTAAAGGTTCGATGCGGGGCTTCTCAATCTCAATCATTCAAAAACCCTCCTTATATTATGAGGTCGATGCCGTGCCGCCACAGGCACAGCCATACCTTTCGTTGAAAACCGTACAAAAGCTGGGTGCGAAGCCCGGCCGTCGGCCGGGCCGCCGATGGCTTTATCTGGAATACAACTCGACGATAAGGGTTTCTTCGATATCGAGACTGATATCCTCACGGGCAGCGACAGAGGCGACCTGGCCGCTGACGGCCTCGCGGTCCACCGTGAGCCACTTCGGCACCGGACGGGCAGCGTTCGCTTCCAGGATGGCCTTCAGGCCGTCCTTGGCGCGGCTGCTCTCTTTCATGGCGACGGTGTCGCCCAGGCGCAGCAGGTAAGACGGAATGTTTACCTTGCGGCCGTTGACGGTAAAGTGACCCTGCGTGACCATCAGACGGGCCTGCGTGCGGGAACTGGCAAAGCCCAGACGATATACCACGTTGTCCAACCGGGATTCGAGCAGGCGCAGCAGGTTTTCACCGGTCACGCCGGGCATTTTTTCAGCCATCTCAAAATAATGGCGGAACTGCCCTTCCAGCACACCGTAATACCGGCGGGCCACCTGCTTGGTGCGCAGCTGTTTGCCGTATTCGGAAGCCTTCTTGTTGCGGGCCTGACCATGCTGGCCGGGAGCGTATCCGCGGCGGTCGAGAGCACATTTATTGGTATGGCAGCGGTCGCCTTTCAGGAACAACTTCTGCCCTTCACGGCGGCAAAGTCTGCACGCTGCCTCAGTATATCTTGCCATATTGCTTGCACCTCCTATATTACACGCGTCTTCTCTTGGGAGGACGGCATCCGTTGTGCGGGATCGGGGTCACGTCTTTGATCATGCTGACCTCGAGGCCGGCGGCCTGCAGGGCGCGGATAGCCGCTTCACGGCCGGCGCCCGGGCCTTTGACGTACACTTCGACGGTTTTCAGGCCGTGCTCCATGGCCGCCTTGGCAGCGGTCTCGGCAGCATTCTGCGCGGCGAAGGGCGTCGACTTCCGCGAGCCGCGGAAACCAAGCTCACCGGCGCTGGCCCACGACAGAGCGTTGCCCTGCGTGTCCGTAATGGTGACGATGGTGTTGTTAAAGGTGGACTGGATATGAGCCGACCCACGTTCGATATTCTTGCGCTCTTTCCGACGGCGGGTAGTAGCGCGGCCCGCCGCGTCTTTTTTGGCAGCAGCCATATTGATCCCTCCTGCTTACTTCTTCTTGTTGGCGATAGTTTTCTTCGGGCCTTTACGGGTACGCGCGTTGGTCTTGGAGCGCTGCCCGCGCACCGGAAGACCCTTGCGGTGACGGGTACCGCGATAGCTGCCGATTTCGATCAGGCGCTTGATATCAAACGCCACGTTACGGCGCAGGTCGCCTTCCACCGTGTAATGGTGGTCGATATACTCACGCAGTTTTGCAACCTCATCCTCCGTCAGGTCGCGGACACGGGTGTCCGGATTGACGCCGGTCGCCGTCAGAATGTCGTTAGCGGATTTGCGGCCCAGACCGAAAATATAGGTCAGCCCGATCTCTACGCGCTTATCTCTGGGCAAATCCACACCAGCAATACGTGCCATAAATAATTTCCTTCCTTTCCGGCATGCCGTCGGGCGGCATGCAGCATAATACCGCTCTCAGCCCTGGCGTTGTTTGTGCTTCGGGTTTTCGCAGATAACCATGACCCGGCCGTGGCGGCGGATGATCTTGCATTTCTCGCAGATTTTCTTTACAGAAGGTCTGACTTTCATTGAGAATACCTCCTTGCGGCAAGCAGCCGCGCGCAAATTTGTCTTGTTACTTGGTACGCCAAGTGATGCGTCCCTTCGTCAGGTCGTACGGAGACATCTCCACCGTGACCTTATCCCCCGGCAGAATGCGGATAAAGTTCATCCGCAGCTTGCCTGAAATATGTGCCAAGATCTGGTGTCCGTTGGCCAACTCCACCTGAAACGTGGCGTTGGACAGCGCTTCCACCACGGTACCCTCTAATTCGATCACATCGTTTTTTGACATATCGGCATTTCCTCCCTTACGAATGGGCCGCACAGGCGGCCGGTTCTTGTGTCAGCATGGTTCAAGCAACGGTCAGAATGACCGGGCCGTTATCGGTAACGGCAATCGTGTGCTCAAAGTGAGCGGACAGCTTCCCGTCCGTTGTCACCGTAGTCCATCCGTCCGGCAGGATCCGGACGTCCGGAACGCCCATGTTGACCATGGGTTCAATGGCTATTGTCATGCCCGGAACGAGGCGGGGGCCCCGGCCGGGTGTGCCGAAGTTGGGTACGCTGGGGTCTTCGTGCAAGTCCGTGCCTACGCCGTGGCCGACAAATTGCCGTACCACCGAGTAACCACGTACCTCGACATACCGCTGGACAGAGGATCCGATATCGCCGATGCGATGGCCGGCCTGCGCCGCGCGGATCCCTTCCATCAGACTTTCGCGGGTCGCGTCGAGCAGACGCTGCGCTTCGGGCGAGATATCTCCCGCGCCGAAGGTAGCAGCGTTATCGCCGTGATACCCGTTCAGGCAAGCCCCCACATCAATGCTGACGATATCGCCCTCATGGATGATACGCTTGCCGGGTATGCCGTGGATGACCGTTTCATTGATCGAAATGCAGGCGCTGGCAGGGAATCCGCCGTAACCGAGGAACGAAGGCTTGGCTCCCTCGCTCTCGATATACTTGCGGATCACGCGGTCGATCTCGAGCGTCGAAACGCCCGGTTCGACCGCCGCCCCGCCGATTTGCAGCGCTTTTGCCGAGATCCG
>JAFWVC010000101.1 GCA_017518415.1 Clostridia bacterium | reverse complement strand
TTTTTCTTTCGGGCTTCAGCCGGCGGGGACGACGTCGATCACGGCGAACTCGGAACGGGTACCGGTCTTGAAAGGGATCGCCCAGCCGGAAATGCCGGACGTGACGATAAAGGTCGTGCTCCCCCGCTCCTCTTTGCCGTAGATGATATCGTTTGCGCCCGTGAGCGCGCCGACCAGCCCGGCGGGGAAAATATGGCCGCCGTGCGTATGGCCGGAAAGCACGAGGTCGACCCTCCCCTGCTCCTGTGCGCAATCGTTCGGTTGATGGTCGAGCAGGATGGCAAAACGGCTGCGGTCCAGCCCCTGCGTCAGCGCTTCCATACTCTTGCGCGCGCGCATGGAGCGATCCCGCCGGCCGATGAGATAAAAGCCGCCGTCGAGCAGGACGCATTCGTCTTCCAGAATCTGCACGCCGTTTTCCGTCAGGGCGGCGCGCAGGTCGGCGGCGGAAAAATCGCGCGAGGTATAATAGCCGTTATCGTGGTTGCCGTAGACGAAATAGACGCCGCGGGAGGTCTTCAGCCCGCCGAGCGCCCGACAGGCCGCCTGCATATCTTCCCTGCGGCTGTCGTCGTCGACAAAATCCCCGACGACGACGACAAGGTCCGGCGCCGTCTGCTGTACCCGCTCCATCTCGCGGGCAAAGGCGGCGCCGTCCAGCGTGATGCCGAGGTGCGCGTCCGCAATCAGCACGATGCGCAGGCTCTCCCCCCGGCTGAGTTTGTCGCTGGCGACGGTATACCCGGTCACGGCCACGTGGTGCGCCTGGTACCAGCCGACCCCGAGGTACAGCGCGCACAGTGCGACCGCCGCCGCGGCGCGCACGTCGACCGAAAGCTCCTTTTTCATCAGGCGGCGGATCAGCAGCGCGACCAGGTCGCAGAGGACAAAAAACACGACCAAATGGATCACCGCGACAAACAGCGCGGGCAGGCTGATGAGCGCGAACGCCCCGACCGGCAGCAGGCAAAGGCAGGCCGCCAGCCAGGGAAGCGCCCGGTTTTTCTCACCGAGGCGGGCCAAAAAGGAAAGCCGGCGCAACCGGGCCAGCAGATAAAACAGTCCCGCCGCCGTCAGCAGCGCCGCCAGAACAAGCAAAGCAAACCAAAAACCCATATTATTCCTCCGGCGGGGCAAGCCCCGCAAATCTGTCCCGGCGGCCGCCGGCGATCCATCGTCCGGCGCCGCACGCTGTCTCAGGGGATCCAGCGGCCGAGCACCCGCTCGATCTGCGCATCCCAGAACGCCCAGGTATGGCTGCCCGGAGCCTCCGCATATTCGACCTCGAACCCGTTTTTCAACAGCAGATCGCGCGTTTGGCGGTTGTTTTCGAGCAGCGCGTCCTCGGTGCCGCACGCCATATAGATCGCGGGCCGGGGGCGGTTTTCGGCGATCAGCCGCTCGATCGCGTAGGGGATCGTATGTTTGATGCGCTGTGCGCCCTCGCCGAAAATAGCCGTCCAATATGGGGTGGAGGGCTTGTTTTCTATACTGTACGAACCGGAAAGACAGATGGCGCGGCTGAACGCCTCGCTCTCGTGGAGCCCGATCTTCAACGCGCCGTAACCGCCCATCGAAAGCCCCGCCACCCAGTTGAGCGCGCGCTCGGCGGACATTCCGCGGAAAAACGAACGGCAGACGACCGGCAGCTCTTTGGCAATATAGGTATAATATTGCTGATAACCGCATTCCATATCGGTATACCAGCCCAGTTCCGTCGAGGGCATCACCACCGCGCAGCCCTTTTCGGCGGCGTAACGTTCTATGGCGGTGCGGCGCTGCCAAATCGTTTCATCATCGCTCATGCCGTGCAGCAAATACAGCGTGGGGAACACCTCCTGCGCCCGGCCCTCCATGCCGATCTGCCCGGACGTGTTCTGCGGAAGGATCACCCCGGCCTGCACGCATCTGCGCAGTACGGTGGAAAAGAAATCCAGATGAATCCGTGCCATGCTCACGTCTCCTTTGCGTTTGCCCGCCGGCATTTTTTGTCAGTTCCCGGTAAAAAAGGCGTACAGCCTGTCCCGAAAATCCGGCGCGGTGTCATAGGCCGCGTGGCCAAACCCCTTGTACACATGGTACGAAAAACCGGGCCGGGCCGCAAATGCTTCGATGATCCCGCGCACGGCGCCGGGCCCGAACACACCGTCGTCGACCGACCCGGCCGCAAACAGCGGGCAACGGATCGCGCCGATGCGCGCCCGGCAGTCGTACCCCTCGGCGGCGCGGGCCAGCCGGATAAACCGCCGCAGCTCCTGCTGCGTTACGCTTTGCCCCGCCGCCTGCAGCGCGGGTTTGTACGCCTCAAAAACGGCCGGCGGGTAGACGGCCTGCCCGAAGGCGAGGTACAGCCCCTCCCCGTCCCCGTGTTCCGCCTCCCGGATCCACCGCCGGATCACGGCGGTGCTCTCCGGCGTCATACACAGCGCCGTGGAGGCGACGGCTGCCTTCTGCACGAGGTCCGGGCGCCCGACCGCAACGTCCAGGGCGATCATCCCGCCCTGCGACGCGCCGAACAGGCAGATGTCGCGCAGGCCGAGGGCCTCCATCGCCGCGACGGCGTCGCGCGCCATATTCCCGACCGTATAACCGGCCGGCGGCTCCCGCCTTCTTTCCGGCACAAAAGCGGTAAACGCGTCCCACATCACGGCGTACTCCTGCGCCACCGCTCCGGCAAGGGGCAGGATGCTCTGCACACTCAACCCGGGCAGGATAACAAGGGGCTTGTCCCCGTGCCCGAAACGGAAATAATCCATGGTAAACCCGCCGGTACAGATAGTCCCGGTTTTAACGTTCACGCGTCTCCCTCTCTTTCGTCAGGCCGTTTGCCGCCCGCCGGCGTCATAGGTGTAAGCGATGGTCTCGCCGCGGGCGGAGCAGTTTTCCCGCTAACAAATCACAATGGGAAAATTGCTTCTGATGATTTTCAAAACACCAACCAGTGCACTTCCATCCGTGCTGTAAAGCCTGTATAAGCAATTGCCGTGGCATACAATAAAATCAGATGAAAATATCCCAAAGGAGGCGGTGTGGTTGATTTGGGGAGGCAACTCTCCCGTATATCCTTTGTATTTTTGAAAATATTCCCGGGCATCGCTTTCCTCCGCAAATACATATGCGTACAAAAAAACTTTTTTCCCTTTATAAAGGAGTTCCTTGCAATAACTTTCGGAAATCTCCAGCCCGTCGAGATAAGCGTCTGTCTTGATTTCCGGTTCCTTTATTGTGATTTCCGGCGAAAGGATGATTTCGTCAACGCTTTCAAAAATACGTATCGTTTCAACACACTCTTTCATCCTGGCGTTTTGCAAAACGAATGCAACAACGCCGATCGTAAGCCAAACGGCAAGCGAACCGACAATGACAATAACCCCTGCTTTTTTGCTTTTCATATTTGTTAACTCTCCAATTTTTTAGTCTGCGCGTTATGTGTTCCGGCGGTCCAATGTCTCCCGATACTGCTGCATTTTCAGGCTGAACAGCTCGCCGTTGGTCGGCGGCGTATAAGTGACGGCGTTGGCCCCCGCCGCGATCGTTTCGAGGATCGTCTCGTCGGACGGGCCGCCGGTCGCGATGATCGGGATGCTCGGGTAACGGGCCCGCAGCAGCCGGACCAGCGCCGCGGTGCCTTTGGCCGCCGCCACGTTCAAAATATCGGTGCCCGCGGCGACCTGCTCTTCAAAGTTCTGACAGGCGGAGACCACCGTGGTGACCACCGGCAGTTCGATATGCTGCTTGATCTGCCGGATCACGTCCGGCGGGATCGGCGCGTTGACCACCACCCCGATGCCGCCCTGCCGCTCGACGTCCTGCGCCATGCGCACGCACCGGTCGCCGGAGGTGAGCCCGCCGCCGACGCCGACGAACACCGGTACGTCGGACACCGAGATGATCGCGTGCGAGATCACTGCCTGCGGCGTAAAGGGGTACACCGCAAGCACCGCGTCGGCGTTGATGTTTTTGATCATGGCCACGTCGGTCGAAAAAGCGAGGGATTTGATTCTTCTGCCGAAAACCTGGATGCCGCTGGCCTGATAGGCGGCAGCGGGAATAGTGAGCGCATGACTGCGCAGGATTCCGGTATAGGACGGCACATTTTTTTCGTTGTTCATAAGCTCCTCCTTCCAGAAGAAACGGCGCCCCCGTTTACAGGCGCCACCGGCGGGGAAAATCTTTTCCGGCGGTTTTTTCATCCCTATTTTACCATACACAAGGCCCAAAACGCAACATTTTTATCGGCCCTGCCCGCGGGCAGCAAAAAAGGAGCAAAGCATGCTTTGCTCCTTCTGTTTTGCGCGTACCGGCGGCGTCAGCCGGCGGCGGTCTCGTCTTCCCGCTCCCGCTCTTCGGCCGGCAGATAACGGATATACTCGTAATCCGACAGGGCGGCCCGGGCGCACATGGCGGCGTACACCTTGTCACGCAGGTCCTGCGCGGCCGCATGGACGGACAGCGCCGGATCCGGATAAAACGGGCCGTCCACATACGAGATCACCCGCGGCCGGGAAAACAGCGAAAGCCGCCGCTTTTTGAACACGTTGGTAATCACGAACACCGGCGCCCCGCATTGGACCGGGTAGCGGAACGACGTCGCCGCGAAGGGACGGATTCCGGTATAATACGGCCAGATATGCGCCTCCGGATATACGGTCACCGTCTTGCCCTCCCGGATACGGGTCTCCACGGCGGAATAAAAGGCGCGCATCCCGTTCGGCGAAGCGGAAAGCGGCAGTGCGCCGAGCATCTTCACCAGGCAGCGGATCCCTTTGATGGACACGGCATCCGCCCCGGTGACGATATAATTCTTCCGGCGGTAATCGATGATATTGGGGATAAAGGCGTCGCCGGTAAGCATCGTATGGTTGGCGTACAGGAAGGCGCCCTTGCCCCCGGCCTGCTTCACAGCCTTGCGGAAAGCCCTGCGGAAGGCCCATTTGCCGACGAACCGCTGATGATAATGCACCTTGACCGCCACCGTCACCAACGGGCGCGCAAACAGATGATACACGCCGAAAGCCGTTACACGGTACAGCGGATTGCGGCTGATATAGCGATAATCGGCCGACACCGTCTGGGTGTCGATACGGGTGCCGGCAAAATCATCGTGGATCAGATCATGATAGTAAACGATTTTGGGCTGTTTCATACGCTTCCACCAGAATATCCCTTGTTTTTTTCATGCAATGCGTCTGATCGAACTGTTCGGCATACCGGTCGTACCGCTGCGCGTACTGCGCCTTCAGTTCCGGGTGCTCGATCCAGAAGTCGATTTTTCGGGCCAGGTCCTGCGGGTCGTTGCAGGCAAACAGGTTGTTTTCATCAAGAGCGAAGGCCTTGGTCGCCGACCGGGGCGAGTCGGAAATGACCGGCACCAGCCCGCAGCTGATTGCTTCCAGGCAGGAGATCGCCTCGATCTCGATCTCGGCCGGGTGGCAATACAGGTCGGATTGATTGATCAGCTCCGCCAGATCCTGCCGGCTGTAAAAGCGGATGACCGGCGGGGCAATGTGGCAGCGGGCGGCGCACCGCATGATCTTCTTTTTCCGCGGGCCGCCGCCGGCAAACATCAGCTGAATCCGGTCCTTATACCGGCTGTACCCGACCGCTTTGACCAGCACTTCATGCGTCTTCTCCCGCGAGAGACGGCCGATGAACAGGATCACGAACTTATCCCGCAGCCAGGCCGGCTTTTCAACCTGTTTGCGGCGGTAAATATCGTTCACGCCGTTGGAAACGACGCATCCCGGCGTCTTCTGGCCGACGGCGTTTTCAAAATAATCCCGGATGAATTGCGTCGGATAATGGATGCGGTCCACATACCGGTAAAGCTTTTTGTAGATGACGTGATAAAAGATCCGATTGGCCAGGCGCGAGTTGATCAGCCCGAGATGGCTGGTAAAGTTTTCCGCCTGGCAATGGAAGCCCGCCGTCACGGGGATGCCTTTGGCTCTGGCCGCCCGCAGCGCGGCGCAGCCGAGGAAAAACGGCGTCATGATATGGCACACGTCGGCCCCGTCAAGCGCGGCCGCGATAACCTTCTTGTCCCGATGGGCCAGCGAGACCTCGTTTTTTCTCAACACGGCGTTGAGCGGGCCGAGGTTCAGCTTCGGCACTACAAAAACGTTCTCCTCGCCCTTCCTCTCCTGATCGGCACACAGGATGCGCACCGTGTCGCCTTGCCCGCGCAGATACCGGATCAGATTAAAGCAGGCGATCGTCGTACCGTTGTTCTCCTTGCCGAGCACGTCGGCCACTACCGTGATAACCAAAATACCCTTCCCTTTCCCGTTCATACAGACCGTACCGCCAACGGTACGTGCACCGCCCGAAGCCTTCCGGCCGGGTACGTCCGCAGAGAGCAGTATAAAAAGTATAACACAAAAAACAACTTTTTACAACCTTTATCGGCTTTTTTTGCCGCGGCGCCCGTGCCGGCTCCCGTCCATGCTATGCGGCGCACGGTCCGCTTATGCCTTAAAAGGCCGCTGAAAAGCCCGCGGAGAATCTCCGCGGGCCTGCGTGCGGGTTATATTCAAACGGTCACGGCGCCTGAGGCTTTTCTATCTTGACCCGGCCGATGCGCCGGTCCTCCATACTCAGGACGGTAAAGGTCACGTCCTCATACTGGACGGAAGGCCTCTCCTCCTGCGCGGGGATACGGCCCAACCGGTCCAGCAGGAAGCCGCCCAGCGTGTCGTACTCCCCTTCCGGCAGGGTCACGCCGGTCTGCTCCCGCACTTCGTCCAGATCCGCGGAGGCGTCCACCTCAAAGGAGTTGTCCCCCGTGCGGGTGACCTCCTCCTGCTCGTTGTCGTACTCGTCCTGAATGCTGCCGACGATGGATTCCAGCAGGTCCTCCATCGTGACGATGCCGGCCATGCCGCCATATTCGTCCACCACCACGGCCATCTGAATATGGGCCGCCGTCATTTCCGAAAACAGCGCGCCGCACCGCTTGGTGCAGGGCACGAACAGCGTCGGCCGCAGCAGATGCTGCAGCGTCACCCCGGCGGGCATCTGCTGGCCGACGTACGGCAGCAGATCCTTCATGCACAGGATGCCGATCACGTGGTCGATATCCTCCTGATACACCGGCAGGCGGGAATACCCCGTCTCTACCCCGAGGCGCAGCGCTTCGGACAGCGGATCGGTCACCTTCAAGGCCTCTACCACGGTGCGCGGGGTCATGATATCCTCGGCGTTGATGTCGTCAAACTCGAAGATATTGTTGATCATATCCTTCTGCGCTTCCTCGATGACGCCCTTTTCCTCGCCGACGTCCACCATCATGCGGATCTCTTCCTCGGTCACCTGCTCCTCGTCGGCGTGCGGGTCAAAGCCCAGCAGCCGCACCACCAGGTTGGTGGAGGCGCTCAGCAGCCGCACGAAGGGCTTGAACAGCGTCGCCGTCCCCTGCAGGATGCCGCCGGCGGCAAAAGCCATCTTTTCGGCCCGCTGCATGGCGATCTTCTTGGGTACCAGCTCGCCCAGCACCAGCGAAAAGTACGACATGATCAGCGTGATAAGCACCACCACGACCCCGTGCAGCCACCCCTGCTGCCCCTGCAAAAAGGCAACGGCTCCGCACAGCCAGGCGGTCAGCGGCTCCGCCAGCGATTGGGCCGCCAGCGCCGAGGTCAGGAACCCGGCCAGCGTCACCCCGATCTGGATGGTGGCCAGAAAATCGGAGGAGTTTTGGGTCAGCTGTACGATGCGCGCGGCCTTGCGGTCCCCGTCCTCCGCCATTTTTTTGATTTTGTTGTCGTTGAGTGTGATCACCGCGATCTCCGACGCCGCGAAAAAAGCGTTGACAAAGATCAGTACGATCAGCAGCAGCAATTGCCAAAGGATCGTACCGTCAGGAGGCTCGGAATCTTCCATGTTGCCCGTGTTCCCCTTTCAAAAAAATAAGATTGCATTTTATTATACAACACCGCGCCCGGTTTGTCAAACGCCCGCGGCGTGGAACGGTTGAAGGGGCGTTTTTTTTGCGCCGAAAGGCGCCCGCCACCAGCAAACGGCGGAGCGGCAGACGGTCTCTGCCGTGAAAAGCACTTTTCCTTTACAACTTCGCCTTTTTCAGAAAAGCGCCCGCCTTTTGTCCTCTTTCCGTCCGCACGGCGCAGGCGCGCTTTCCCGCTGCCGCACAGGAGCTGACGGGTGGCTTTCTCCTTGCAAAAGCGGATGACGGCCGGTCGGCGGGGCCTGCACGGCCCGGTTGACAAGCAATTTTACTTGTCATACGAGGCAACGGCGGCGGGGCGGCCGGCGGATCGTTCGGGAGGCGTGAACTTCGCGCGGCTGAAAAAACACAGTAAAAGGCCGCCGTCGGCGGCCTTTTACCGGTCAGACAACAGACAAAACAACGTCTTGCTTCTGCTGATTCAGTTGACGGATTTGACGGTCAAAATCCGCTGCGGCGTCTGCAGCGGATCTCTTCGGTGTTTTTCTCATCAAGACCAGCGATATGCAGATGCCCGCCGCTATGATCGAGGCCGTCAATCCAACCGTCAATAATTTCCTGATACCCCAAAAAGCGCTGAAGATGGTCAAAACCCCGCAGCCCGCTCCTATCAGGCCGAAAACGCTGATAGGCGCCGAGTATGCGTTGTCCGCCTCCTGCTTCGTTTGCCGGCGTTGTTTTTGAAGATCGTTGATGTTTTGCTCAATATTTTTGACAATTTGTTGCTTTTGAAAATCATACTTCAAAATCTGTTCCGGCCCGATTTGGCCGTTCCTGTAAAGTTCTTTCCAAACGAATAGGGCGTGTTCTTTGCAAAAATCGGGGTACCGGGCAAACACCTGTTCGATATGTGTGCCCAGCGTTTTTTGAAGATTGAGGATGGCTTTCTGATATACAGGATATTTGATCCATAATTTGAACTGCTTTTTTACGTAGGTTTCTAAATGATCTGCCATCAGGAAGGTGTAAGAAATGATTTCTTCTATATGTTCTTTCCATTTCTCCGGAGGTGTGTGGTCGCGTATCAGCAGCAATGAAGACGGTAAAGAAGAGCGGACCCGGTCGGCTGCGCCGTCAACGTCCATATTCTTTAATTGAGCGGCGGTAAAATAGCCGGTAAAAAAATAGGCCTCCCAGTCCATGGGATCAACGGCTAAAATCTTTTCATAAATGCGTTGTGCTAAATCGAAAGCCATTTCTTTGCGGGCCCGGCGAGCCACGATATACAGGGATTCAAGATTTTCAACCTGCGAACGGCTGCCGTCGGTCGCTTTTTCCATGATATAAGGAGTTTGGCAGAAGGGACAAACGGCCACTCCCTGGGCAACGTCGATTTCGAGGGGTTGTCCACAGTTGGTGCACTGTGCTTTCACAAGCGGCATACCGTTTCTCTCCTATAAAACAAAAAAGTGCGCAGCAGAAGCTGCGCACCGAAAAACGCACAACTCCCATTGCTGCGACACAATCCTTACTTCTTATACAGAAATGCGGAAAAGGAAGCATGCATTTTTACCGCAAGGCAAAAATACGCACTCTGCATAAGAAAAATATTGAATTGTGTCGCACGTTCAGTGTACCATACGCGACTTCAAAAAGCAAGGTCCCCGGCAAAAAGGCGCCGGCAAAAAAATTGCGCGCGCCCTCTTGCTTTTTGGCAAAGGGTGTGCTACAATACCTCTTGCACGCGGGAGTAGTTCAGTGGTAGAGCGTCAGCTTCCCAAGCTGAATGTCGCGGGTTCGAATCCCGTTTCCCGCTCCAACGCAACCGGCGCCCCAATGGGGTGCCGGTTTTTTATGTGAATGAAAGGGATTCGAACCCCTATTCCGCGGCCGGAGGACACACAGAAAAAACGGAAAAAAGAGCACAACTTTGACAACAAACCTTGCTTTCATCAAAAAGGCGCGGTAAGATGTCCTTGAGGAAGATTCCGATACTGCTTTTTATGAATAGAATATCTGAGGAGGACGCCATGAATCAGGATCTGAAAACCAGCCTTGCACTCGGGGCCAGAAACGTCATCAATCTGGTTTCGAAGGAAAACCACTACCGCCCGTACTGGAGCATGGAAATCGACGACGAAAACAAGGCCTTTTCCCACATCGGCTGGGTGGGGCATAATTTCGGCCGCTGGTGGGACGCTGCGATGCGGCTGGAATCCGTTTTGCCGGATTTCGTCATTCCGGCGGATATCGAAGCGGGCATGCTCAACACCATACGCGAATATCTGGATCAGCCCGATGCGCTGGGCTTTCAGCCGTATCAAGCGGCCTGGCCGCAGGAGATCGAGCTGCACTCCATCCGCGAGTGGATGCTCGGGCTGCTGGCGCTGATCCGCTTCCGCAACAGCCGGTGGGCAGCGGAGGCGGCCCACCGTATGTGCGTGACGCTCGACGCGATCTTCCAACCCCCGGCCGTCCCGCCGGAGCACGGCAGCGGCGACACCTATCAGTATTGGGATCTGTCCAAGCTTGCGTACACAAAGATCAACCCGGAACCGAAGTTCAACCACGGCTATCCGGTCAATACCTTCTGCCGGGCGCTGGCTCCGCTGTGCTGGCTGTATGAGGCCACCGGCGACGAGCTGATGTTCCAGCTGGCCAACCGCTTTGCCGAGGTGGAGATGCGTGACGTCTTTATGCCCGACGGCACGATGCACGACGTGACGCAGTACCGGCACATGCACTCCACCTGCGGCGCCGTCGAGGGCCTGATCGTCTTCGGCCGCATGACGGGCCGCCGCGACTGCATCGAGCGCGCGTACGCCGCTTATAAAAAAGAGCTGCTGCCGATGGTGTCGCGTTCCGGCTTCTGCACACACTGCATCACCTCTTACGACGCGGGCGACCCGGCTTCTACCGCGGACGTCGCACAGATCGCCCTGTGGCTGTTCCAGGAAGGATACGCCGAGTTTGCCGACCTGCCGGAGCGGCTGCTGCGCTGCCGCGTGTTCCCGGCGCAGATTACCGAACCGTTCGACCCGCCGCTGACGCCGACCGAACCGGACAACCCGGCGGAAAAGTTCCAGGACCTCAACGAGCGGTGCATCGGCGGCTTCAACATCTACCTGCACCCGACCGGCGGCAAGGGCAACACGACCGACGTGACCTGTTCCTGCATGCACTCGCTGGTGGAGCTGTGGAAGAGCGCCGTGACGGACAGAGGGGCGTTTTACGAGGTGCTCCTGCACTTTGACCGCGACGAGGGCGGCCTGCACGTCAGGGTCCGCTATGACGACAGCGCCGCGGTGACCATCACCACCGACGCGCCGAAAGCAGTGCATATCCGCGTGCCGGCCTGGGCGCCGCACGTGCGCTTCACGGTCGACGGGCGGGCCATCACGCCGGTCCGGTGCGGCATCTGGGCGCATATTCCGCCGCAGGCCCCCGGTGCGCAGATCGTCATGCAGTACGATCTGCCGGACGAGACCTATGAGGAGCACGTGCGCAACGGCGAGGTGTTTACCTATCAGTTCAAGGGCGAGCGGATCGTGGGCGTCAAGCCCAACCCCTACAAGCGCGGGTTTTACGATACGCTGGCGTAAGTTTCTCCTTTTCGGCAAAAATACAGCCGCGCCGCAGAGTTCTGCGGCGCGGCTTTTTGTGTGTGACCTGCCGTATAATGAAAAGGAGCCGTGCACATTATTTTCCCGTTTCATCCTTTTTGCGCGGCAAAAGCACGGCGCTGTCGCCGCAGAAAACGGTGTTGCGCGCCACACGGGTCGTACGCGCGAGGGCGAACGGCTCCGCCGTATTCGCGTGCGGCACGAAACAATCGCTGAACGAGGAGATATCCACGCGCAGCCGGCACCCCGGCCGCACGCGGAACGCCGTCGGCTGAGACAAAATATGCAGCGTGCGGCTCTCCCCCGCCCGGTAATCCGGCGCGGCGTGCAGCAGGGTGGTCACCGCATCCACCAGATTATAGGCTTTTCCGTCCTCCACCAGATACAGGCGGAAGAAAAACGCGGTGTCGTCGCAGTCGGACGCGGCCTGCACGTGAAAGGCGACCGGGCCGAAGAAGGCCTGCGCCTGCTCAAACGGCTCGCTGACAAAGGAGAGCACGTCCGCGTGCGCGTGCGCCTCGTCGCACAGGAACATATAATCGTGCCGGTCGTGATGCAGGGGGCGTTCCGGGTCGTAGATATAGGTGCGCCGGCCGGGCCGGGGCGGCCGGGCGGTCATAGCGCCGTCGGCGGTAAGGTACAGCGGCTGCGTGGGTTCGTTCTCATAGGGGCCGGCGGCGGCATACCAGCGGTCCTCACCGATCATGTAATAGCGGAAACTGCCGGGCGTGCCGTATGGGAACGGCCGGCCCAGCCGCACGGCGTCGAACCAGGCGGCTTCCCGGTCCGCCGGCGGTGCCCCGTGAGTCAGCGGATACTCGCTGCCGGCGCGCAGGCACAGGTCGTGCCCGTAGGGCGTCATCAGGAAGCAGGAGCGCGCCCGCGTCTGCGGCGCGAGTTTTTCCCACATCGAGCACATGCCGTAGCAGTAGTAATCGAACCAGCCGCTCGTCATCAGGATCGGCACGCGCAGCTTTTCCATCACGCCGATACGCGGGTCGTCGCGCCAGAAGGCATCAAAGCGGTCGTGCAGCAGCTCTTCGGTAAAGGCGGGCAGATCCTGCCCGATGGCGCGCTTCATGATATCCCGGTACGGCCGCACGAAAATATCCTTGTCCTGCGCGATCGTCGGGTGCTGCCGCGCAATCATCGCCAGCCACCAGGTAAACCCGCAGAACGAGCGGCACATGCCGTTGAAGTAGTTGCGGTGGTACATGCTCTCCGTCTGCGCCGTGACCGACAGGGCCTTGAGGTCCGGGATCGGTTCGTCGAGCAGCATCAGCAGCACCGAGGCGGTGTAACTGCCGCCGGAGAGATACAGCTCGCCGTTATAGTGCGGCAGGGTACGGATCCACGTCAGGGTGTCCAGCCCGTCGCGCCGCTCCTCCGGCGCGTAGGGGATGCACGCGCCCTCGCTGCCGAAGCTGCCGCGGCAATGCTGCTGCACCACCGCGTATCCGCGCCGGATAAACGGGTTGTTTTCGGCGGCGCGCACCGTCTCCGGCGTCACAGCGGCCTGCGCGTCGTAGGTCGTGCGCTGAAACACCGTCGGGTACCGCCCTTCCCCGGGCAGCAGCACGCGCGTATACAGCCAGACTCCGTCCGGCATGGGCAGCATGAGATCGTACACCCGCACAGACATAACGGCCCCCCTTTTCTCTTGTTCAGCATAACACGGTTTGCCGCCGCCCGCAAGAGGCCGCGGCGGAAAAAATGGCCGCAGCTGCCAAAAAACCGCCGGGGCAACGGCGGTTTTTACTGTATTTCCTGCTCCAGCAAGGCAAAGGTGTCGGTATGGAAAAACTCGTCCAGCGAAATACCGAACCCGTCGCACAGCATTTTAATGGTCACCACACCCGGGTTCCTGCTTTTGCCGTACAAGATGTTCTTGATCGTCGACGGGGCCACGCCGGATTCGGTGGCCAGCTTGTGGATGGTGAAGCGTTTTTCCTCACACAGCTGCAATATTCGGTTTTTGACCGTTTCATACGTACCCATTCCATCAACTCCGTTTTTCATCCACATTTTATGATATCTTTCTTGACATAATGGGCTATATATGATACTATATGGGCTATAAATAAACTATGTTTCATGAAATAAGCAGCCGGGAATAAAAACGGCGCCTGCACGGCAGGTACCCCGGCGGGAAAGGGGGCCGCCGACACATGGAAGGATACTGGCACGGCGTTATTTATTACAGCGACGGAGACAGGCGGGTCTGCGGCGCCTCCAACAACAGGGATCTGGCGGAACGCATGGCCCGACAGATTTTTGACTTGGAAGCGATGTTTGCGGCACAGGACGCGCGCCGCCCGGTCCGCATCGAGGTCGTAGAAGCGGAGCAAATGGCCTGAAGAGACGGCGGTAGATCCCGCCGTCTTTTTTTGCCGGCCGGGCGGAAAAAGGGAGTATACAAGCCGTCGTTTTTATGCTATAATGGTCGGCAGAACGCGGCGCACGCCGCCGCACGGAAAGGGATGGATATATGGCTGCTTTTCTGGTCCGCGTCTGTCTGAGTTACTCTTTTGCACAAGACCGTATTGAGGAGCAAGGGGATTGTCTGTCCCTTCTGCGGCAGCGCCTGCCGGAGGAGGCAGCCGCGGAGCTGCTCACCTGCCGTTTCACCTTCGGCGTCTTCCGCGCGCAGGCCTCTTCGCCGGAGGCGTGCCGCGCCGCCTTTGAGGCCGCCTGGCACGCATTGTTCCCGGAACAGGCGAACGATATGCGTATGCTGATCACGCCGGACAGCGGGGACGACACGGCCGAGCTGATGCGCAGCATTTATGCGGGTTATTACGGCGCCGAACCGTACCAGGCGCTGACGACCGGCTTGACCGCCGCCATCCCTCTGCTGCGGGAGCGGGGCGCGCTTAAAGCGGTGCGTATGCAGAACTATCTGCTGGCGATCGACGCCGGGTGCGGCTTTTCCACCCTGCTGAGTTCCTTCGGCGACTATCTGCGGCGCATGCAGGTATACCCGGACCGGGAGGAGCATCCCCGCGATCAATATACCGAATATAACGTATATAAGGAAACCTCCGACGGACACATTGGCGTGGACGACCTGATCCAGGACCTGCTCAACGGTGCGGAGGAAACGCGCAACAACGTCATCGGGCTGGACGTCAGCTATTTTCTGGACGGGGACAAGTGGGACGAACTGCGCGACCTTGTCCGCCGCCTGTACCGGGTACAGGATAACTACGTCTTCGTCTTCCGCGTACCGTATCTGGAAAGCAAGGCGCTGCGCCGCATAGAACAGGCCTTGTCCGACGTGATGCTGCTGCGCACGGTATCGATCCCCCCGCTGCACGATTGCGTGCTGTTGGAGTTCTTTTGGGACGCCGTACGGCGCATGGGCTTTATGCCCGACCAGTCTGTGGCGGAGCTCTTCTTCCGGCAGATCCGGCAGGAAAAGAGCGACGGCCGGTTTTACGGCTTCAAAACGGCGGAAAAGATCATCCAGCAGATGCTGATACAAAAAACGCTGCACGATGCCGCTGAGGAGGCGGAAGGCCGCCCGGTCGACAAAGAACGGCTCTGCGCGGCCGACCTGCCGGCGGAAACCGGCAAAGACGACGCCCCGAAGAGCGGCTACGACGCGCTGAACGAACTGATCGGCATGGAGACCATCCGGGACCGCGTGCGCGAAATCGTCTCGCAGGTCAAGCTGGCGTTGGCGGACGACAAACTGGAAAAGCCCTGCATCCACATGCGTTTTCTCGGCGCGCCCGGCACCGGCAAAACCACCGTGGCCCGCATCATCGGCCAGATCTTCCGGGAGGAAGGCATCCTGCGCAAGGGCGCGTTCCTCGAATATTCCGCCCGCTCGCTGTGCGCGGAATACGTCGGCCAGACGGCTGTCAAAACCGCCGCCATCTGCCGTGACGCCTACGGCTCGGTGCTGTTCATCGATGAAGCCTATGCGCTGTACACCGATGAGCAATCCTCCAACGACTACGGCAAGGAGGCGCTGACCACCCTGATCTCCGAGATGGAGAATCACCGGGACGATATGCTGGTCATTATGGCCGGCTACACCGACGATATGGAAACGCTTATGAAGGGCAATGCCGGCCTGCGCAGCCGTATGCCGTACGCGTTGACCTTCCGGAGCTACATGCGTGACCAGCTGTTCGACATCTTCATGCTGATGGTGCGCAAGCATTTTGCCTTTACACCTGAGCTGGAACAGGAAGCCAGGCAGTATTTTCAAACCCTGTCCGAAGAATATCTGTCCTCGCGCGAGTTTGCCAACGCCCGTTTTGTACGCAACCTGTACGAGCGCACCTGGTCCAAGGGCGCGCTGCGTACGGCGCTCGCCGGGCAGGCACGCATCCTGCTCTGCCGGGAGGACTTTCTGGCGGCCAGCGGCGAGAAGGAGTTCAGCGAGCGGCTGGAGCAGGACAAGCGCGTCGGATTCTGACAAGTGTTATGCCTTTACAAAAGTTTTTTTGCCTTTTTCGGTGCCGGAACGGTTGCGTTCCGGCACCGGTTGTGCTATAATGGCGAAAAAATAAAAAAGCCGCCGGCGGCGGCCCCCGAAGGAGCAACTTGTATGAACATTGTCTGCCTGGATCTGGAAGGCGTTCTGGTCCCCGAAATCTGGATTGCTTTCGCGCAGGAGTCCGGTATACCGGAGCTGCGCCTGACCACCCGGGACGAGCCGGATTATGACAAACTCATGCGCTATCGCCTGCGCATCCTCAAAGAGCACCGGCTGGGCCTGCACGAGATCCGGCAGACCATCGCCCGCATCGACGTCATGCCCGGCGCCAAAGAGTTTCTGGACCGGCTGCGCGCCGTCACGCAGGTCCTCATCCTCAGCGACACCTTTGAGCAATTCGCCGCACCGCTGATGCGCAAGTTGGGCATGCCCACCATCTTCTGCAACACGCTGGAGGTGGCCGAGAACGGCGAGATCACCGGTTACAAGATGCGCTGCCCCCAGTCCAAACTGAGCACGGTGCGGGCGCTGCAATCCGTCGGGTTCGAGACCATCGCCTCCGGCGACAGCTTCAACGACCTGGGCATGATCCAGGCCAGCAAGGCCGGCTTTTTGTTCCGCAGCACCGAAAAGATCAAGGCCGAGCATCCCGAGATTCCCGCCTTTGACGAGTATGACGACCTGCTGCGCGCCATTCAGGCCGCCCTGTAAAACCCTCTCCCCTTTCATGAAAAGAAAAAGCCCCTCCAAATGCAAGGTGCTCTAAAGGACAGTAAATAAAAACCGGTTGAGGTAAGGATAGTTGATCCTTATTCCAGCCGGTTTTTTGTCGCATACCTCTGCAAGCAGGACGTTTGTGTGCCAAACGTCAAAAGAGTGAAATCTTCGGGCGCTGCCCTCAGGTGAAATCGAACGCTGACGCGTTCGGTGAAATGAAATCCACCCGCCGCCGTCGAGGCGATTTCACTGCCCGCAGGGGTGGATTTCGTTGCCGACTGTCCTTTGGGACAGTCGGCTAAGACGAGGCGTTTTTGTTGAATCGGTTTTCATTCCGCCTCGGCGGCCTCTGCGGCGGTTTTGCGCCGGGCGCGGCGGCGCAGCCATAGCGCGCCTGCGCACCACG
>JAFWVC010000100.1 GCA_017518415.1 Clostridia bacterium | reverse complement strand
TCCGTAGGCGGATCTGTGGGCGGATCCGTAGGCGGATCTGTGGGCGGATCCGTAGGCGGATCTGTGGGCGGATCCGTAGGCGGGTCCGTGGGCGGATCCGTGGGCGGATCCGTGGGATCGTCAAAAGGCTCAAACGGTTCCGTTTCAAACGGCAGTTCTATCTCCGTCTGTTTGGTCGGGCGGGTAATCGTCGTGGTAACGGTCGTGGTCACCTCCGACGTAGGCAGCGTTTCTCCGTTGGAAGCGGTGGGAGCGGTGGTGGTGTGCATCTGCTGCCAGATATCCGGCATGATTACGCCCGCGTTGAGCTGTGCCGTTTGCAGGTTGCTTGCTTCACTTTCCCCTTTGCGCACCTGCCGGGCCGCAATCACGATACGCGCTCCATCAAAACCGAAGCGGTCGGTCGTCGTGGTCAGCAGCAGCAGTTCATCGCCGCCCTGAACCGACACCGACGTCGTATACAGGGACCGGGCCTGCAGCGCCCGCACAAACTCGATAAAGTCAAACTCGTCCTCAAAATCATCCCGCTTAAAATCGAAGTTATTGTCATGCTCAGCCAGCGTGCTGACCACCATTACGCTGAAAATCTTCCATTTGGCGTTTTCGAAGATGGTATTCATCTCAATGACCGGGTGCTGCTGCAGATACGCCAGATCCGCATACTGCTCGAGGGAAGAGAAAAGATCACTCTTGCCGTTGTTGCTGCCGAAAATCAGCAGCGACCGGTTGACGGCCTGCGGCGAGGAAAAATCAGCCGAGCTGGCAAAAAACGGCACGCCGCTTTGCGATTGCTTGCGGTTGAAATCGTGCGAAAGATAATAATCCGACACGGCGCTGTGCATCACGGGCAGGTTGATATCCGTCCCGTCGATGGACAGCCAGCCGCAGATATCCGGATTGATATCGTACAACATGTAAAATTGTGCCTGCATACCGGCCGGGTATTGGTCCGCCTTATCCCCGGTATCCGTGTCCGCGGTATAATAGCCGCGCAGCTGATCGAGCGTGACCTCCCTTACGGGCTCCGTCCTGTGACGGATCCAAAAGAGGAACGCCCCCACCAGCAGGGCAATCAGCAAAGCGGACAGCAGCAGCTTCCACCACAGCCCGGTGCGGCGCTTTTGTTTGGCGGCTTCCGGGATGGCGGCCTCTTCCTTCTGTTCGGCCAGCAGCTCTCCGCCCGCCATCACGGCCGGATAAGCTTCCAGATACCGGCGGGTCAGGTCCAGCGCCGTCGCCGTCGCCAGCGAGCGAACCTCTTCCCGGTCCACGGAGGCGCCAACCTTTTCAATTTGTTTGACCCACACGCGCGACGCATCCGCCAGCGCGATAAAGACCGTGCCGACCGGCTTACCTTCACTTTCGCCGGGACCCGCCACGCCGGTAATGCTCACGCCGATATCCGACCCGCCGGTTTTGCGCACACCCACCGCCATAGCGGCCGCCGTTTGCGGACTGACCGCGCCGTAACGGTCCAGTGTCTGCTGCGACACCCCCAGGATCGCGTGCTTGATCTCAGCCGAATAGGCCGCTACGCCGCACTCGAACACACCGGAGGCGCCCGGCACCTGCGTCAGCCGGCCGGACAGCAGCCCGGCCGTGCAGGATTCCGCCGTGGCGATCTTCATCTTTTTTTCCTGCAGCAGCATGACCACGTATTTTTGCAGGCTGCCGACGTCTATACCGTATACGTTGCCGGCGAAGCGCTGCTGCAGTTCTTCCACCACAGGCCGACACATTTTTTGCGCCAGTTCCGCCGTCTCCGCCCGGGCCGTAACGTGGAGGATGCCCTCCCCGTCCCGGTAATACATGGTGATGGAGGGGTTTTCCTTATACAGCAGGTCGACCATCCGGCGGGTGATTGCCTGTTCCGTCAGACCAAACAGCCCCACAGCGACGCAGGCCATCTCTCCTTCGGAGAAGGATTGCAGGTATACGGAAACCGATTGGTTGAACATCGGCACCAGTTCCTGCTCGTCGGCCGGCAGCAAAAGCACCGTTTTGCCGCTGACCGCAAGGGCGCAGCCCGGATACAGGCCGTGATCGTTCGGGAACACCGTCGCCCCGGCCGGCAGCATGGCCGGCTGCTCGCTGCGGTCCGCCTGATCGCGGCCGGTAGCAGCATAATATTCCTGTACGCGCCGCCATGTTTCCTCATGCAGGGCGGGCTGACAACCCAGCGCCTGCCATACGGCGCCGCGCACCGCGTTGCCCTCCCCGTTCTGCGGCGTGCAGAGGATAAAGAGCATCTCGCTGCGCTCCAAAGCGGTCTGCACAGCATCGATCACCGTCTGCGGGTCAGCCTCTGTTTGCGTCTGACACAACAGGCGGCAGTTGTACTTTTCCAGTTCGGAAACCAGATACCGGTTATCCGCTGCCAGACCGGCCGGCAGAATGGAAAGTATTTCTGCTTGCATAAGGGCCTCCTACTTACGACGTCAAATATACACTCGACGGACCTGCGCCGCTGCCAGATCGACCAGTTGTTCAACCGGCAGCGCCTGTTCCGCCTGCTCCAGCATCTCCGGGAACGGGCGGGTACGCGGGTGGCGGGGCGTAAAAACGGTACAGCAATCCTCGTATGGTTGGATAGAGATATCAAACGTCCCGATCCGGCGGGCAATCTGCACAATCTCTTCTTTATCCATGCCGATCAGCGGGCGGAAAACCGGCATATCGGCCACCGCATCGGTACAGGCAATGGCGTGCATCGTCTGGCTGGCAACCTGGCCGACGCTTTCCCCTGTCACCAGAGCCAGCGCCTCGGCCTGCCGGGCCAACCGCTGCGCGATGCGCATCATCATGCGGCGCATGACCAACGTAAACAGTTCTTCCGGGCAGTTATCCCGGATCTGCTCCTGAATATGTGTAAAGGGAACGATCAGCAGCTCGATCCGCCCGGCATAACGCCCGACCTGCTTGAGCAACGAGATCACCTTCATCTCGGCCCGCTCGCTGGTATAGGGCGGCGAAGCAAAGTGCACGGCTGTCAGCTCCACGCCGCGCTTGGCCATCATGTAAGAGGCCACCGGGCTGTCAATCCCGCCGGAGATCAGCACGACCGCTTTGCCGGCCGTACCTACCGGCATTCCGCCGGCACCCGGGATCTGTGCCGCATGGATATAAGCGTAAGCATCCCGGATTTCCACCGTCACCAGCACATCCGGATGATGTACGTCCACCTTCAGGTGCGGAAAATCGTTCAGCAGGCGTTCCCCCACCATGGCAGATATGTCCGGTGAACGGAACGGAAAACTTTTGTCTGCCCGTTTGGATTCCACTTTGAACGTAGCGGCGTTCTCCAACTCCTGCCGCAGATACGGGCCGGCGCTGTCGAGGATCCGATTCATGTCCTTTTCCACCGTCAGCGCACGGGAAAAGGCTGAAATGCCGAACACGCGCGACACCCGGTCGCACACCTGATCAAAATCGATCGACTCCTCCAGCGGCTCGACCATCAGCGTGGATTGTGCGGAAGATACGGAAAACTTGCCCAGCGGCCGCAGCCGGAACCGGATGTTTTTCATCAGGATGGCCTCAAAGGTGCTGCGGTTCAGCCCTTTGAGCGCCAGCTCCCCGTTTTTGATCAGCAATATCTCTCTCGGCTGTTCCATGGCGTTACTCTCCTGCCGTTGTATTCGTTGTCTCCGTACCGGCATCGGCCGTTGTCGATCCGGTCGGCTCCGTTTCTTCCCCGGATCCGGTCGGATCGGTCGGATCGGTCGATTGCGTTGTCGGCTCGACGGACGGCTCAGTCACCTCGGTCGTAGCCTGCGTGTCCGGGTCCGTTGTCGGCTCGACGGATGGCTCGGTCGACGGCTCGGTGGGCGGCT